>CAZIXL010000310.1:0-4563 GCA_964542885.1 uncultured bacterium | reverse complement strand
GCCGCGAGCGCGCCGGGGCCCTCGCCGGCGTGGGTGCGCGGCGGCAAAGGCGAGATCGGGGCCGCCACGCAGACGCCCAACGCCGTGCAGATCGTGGCCGCGCGCACCCTCGGGATCGAGCGCGGCGACGTCTCGGTGCACGTGCAGCTGCTGGGCGGCGGCTTCGGCCGCCGGCTCGGCTGGGACTTCAACGTCGAGTCGGTCGAGGTGGCCCGCCGGCTCGACGGCCCGGTGCAGCTCGTGTGGACGCGCGAGGACGACCTGTGCGACGGCTACTTCCAGGCCGCCTCCGCGCACCGGCTCTTCGCGGGGCTCGATGCGCGCGGCAAGGTCGTGGCGTGGGAGCACCGCAAGGCCTCCACGCCCCACAACGCGCGGCGCCGGCCGACCGAGGAGCAGCTGCGCGACCCGCAGTTCCTGGCGCAGGCGTCGTGGGGCGTGAACGACGGCCCCTACGCGATCGCGGATTTCGAGTCCACGTACGCGCCGCTCGAGATCCCGGTGCCGATCGGGCCGTGGCGCGCCGTGTACTCGCCCGGCGCGGTGTTCGCCCGCGAGTCGTTCATCGACGAGATCGCCGAGCGCACCGGCCGCGACGCCTTCGCGCTGCGGATGGAGATGCTCGGGGCGGGGAATCCGGACGTTCCCGACGTGTTCGAGCCCGCCCTCTCGAGCGTCGACCGCCGCCGCATGCGCGCCGTCCTCGAGACCGCGGCGCGCCAGGGCGGCTGGGGCGACGCGCCGCCGCCGGGCCGCGCGCGCGGGATCGCCTGCAACGTCTTCCACACCGGGACCTACGTGGCGTACGTGGTCGAGGTCTCGCTGCGGCGCGGCGCGCCCGCGGGCGAGCTGCCGTTCCGCGTCGAGCGCGTGGTCGGCGCCGTGGACTGCGGCGTGGTGATCGATCCCGACGGGGTGGAGCAGCAGGTCGAGAGCGGCGTGCTGTGGTCGCTCTCGAACGTGATCGGCCAGACGACGTTCGAGAACGGGCGGGCGCGCGAAGGCAACTTCGACGCGTTCCGCATCGCCCGCTGGGGCGAGACGCCGGAGATCGAGACGCACCTCGTGCCGAACGACGACGTGCGCCCGCACGGCCTGGGCGAGCCCGTCGTGTGCCCGTTCGCGCCCGCGGTGGCGACGGCGCTCGCGCGGCTCACCGGGAAGCGCCTGCGCCGCCTGCCGATCGGCGCGGCCGATCTCGGCTGAGGAGGCGCCGACCGGGCCGGCGCGTCAGCGGCGCAGCCACACCTGCGCGAGCCGGACGACGTGCGCCGCGTTGAGCACGAGCCCCGCGATTCCGCCCGCCGCGACGAGCGCGCGCCGGGGCACGGCGTGGCGGAAGGCCGTGCGCGCGGCCGCACCGCCGGCGATCGCGCCGGCGACGCCGGCGAGCGCGGCGAGCAGGCTCGTGAGCAATGCGAGCGGCCCCAGCACGATCAGCGCGAAGTTGCCCTGCGAGAGGCCGCGCACGCCGGAGACGAACGCCACGTCGAGCCAGCCGGCGAGCGCGGCGAGCAGCGCGAAGGTGACTCCGAGCCGCGAGGCGAGGTCGGGCCGCGAGCGCAGCCAGCGCCACAGCCAGCGGCCCCCGAAGAAGAGGACGAGCGCCGGCACGACGAGCCGCGTCACCGCCTTCAGCGGCTCGCGCGCCTCGTCGAAGACGCGGAACGCGGCGAAGAGCGCGGCCACGATCGCGAGCGCGACGAGCGCCTCGCGCCAGCTCGCGAGCGGCGGCAGGGGCGGCGCGGGCTTCGCGGCGGCGGCGGAAGCCGGGGTCGACGGGGCGGGCGGCCGGTTCATGGCGCGCAGTATCGCGCGCGGGGTGGCATGCGGGAAAGGGCGGCGTGCGCCGCGCGGCCCACGCGTGGCTCACGCCCGGCCCTGCTTTGACGCTCGCGACCCGGCCCGGTTACTCTCGCTGCCCGCTCGCGGGGCCCGGAAGACGATCGCGAGCCGCAGGAACGGATGGCGGCATAGCCAAGTGGTAAGGCGAGGGTCTGCAAAACCCTTATTCCCCGGTTCGAATCCGGGTGCCGCCTCCAGCTTTCTCCGCTTCGCGGCCACTCGGCCGCGGCTCCCTTGCGATCGTCCGGGCGGGATCGCATGCTGCGCGCGTGCGTCAACTCGGGCGCCCGGCCCGGACCCTCCTCCGGTCGGCCGGCACCTCGGGGGTGGGCCGGACCTCGCGAAGGGGCCTCACACCACCCGGCGTATGCCGCGAATCGTCGCGCGAGACTCGCGCACGATGCAGTCTGCGCAGGTCATGACGCCGGGGACGAACGAGCGGCCCGCGTGCGGGCGCCCGCCTCCGGGGTGATGGAGGCAGCGTGAACCTCGTCGAGCTCGCCCGGCGCATCGGCGCCGAGGCGAAGGGCCCGGCCGATCGCGCGATCCGTGGTGTCCGCGACATCGAACGCCTGTCCCCCGAGCAGCCGCTCGAGGACGACTTCGTCTACTTCGTCGAGTCCGAGTCCGTGCTCCGGCGCCATCCCCTGGCGGGGCCGCACGGCATCGTGCTCACGACGCCCGAGCTGGCGGATCGCTTCGCGTGCGCGCTCGTGGCGCCGCCGCGCGAGGTCCGGCTGGCGTTCGTCCGCCTGCTCGCCGCCTTCGATCGCCGGCCGGGATTTCCGCCCGGCGTCGACCCGGCGGCGCACGTGCACCCGGCGGCCGACGTCGACGCGTCGGCCACGATCCTGGCCGGCGCGGTGGTCATGGAAGGGGCGCGCATCGGCGCCCGCTGCGTGCTCTACCCGAACGTCGTCGTGGAGCCGCACGCATCGATCGGCGAGGACTCGGTGCTCTACCCCGGGGTCGTCGTCGGGCATCACTGCACGCTGGGTCGTCGCGTCGTCGTGCACGGCGCTGCGGTCCTGGGGGCCGACGGCTTCGGGTTCCACGACGCGTCCGGCCGGCGCACGAAGATCCCGCAGGTCGGCACCGTCGAGATCGCGGACGACGTCGAGATCGGCGCCGGCTGCACGATCGACCGCGCCACGATCGAAGCGACGAGCATCGGCGAGCACACGAAGCTCGACGACCAGGTGCACGTCGCGCACAACTGCCGCATCGGCCGCTTCGTCTACATCGCCGGTCAAAGCGCGCTCGGCGGCTCGGTCGTGGTCGGGGACGGCGCCATGTTGAGCGGCATGGTGTGCATCCGCGACCACGTGCGGCTGGCGCCAGGCACGGTCGTGATGGGCACGAGCGGGGTCGTGCGCGACACGGAGCAGGGGACCGCCTGGTTCGGCACACCGGCCCGGCCGGCCCGGCTGGCGCACCGGATCAACGCGTCGCTCGGACACCTGCCCGAACTGCTCGCGCGCGTGCGTGCCCTCGAGGGGCGGCTCAACCCGCCCACGCGAGCCACGCCAGCCCCAGGACCAGCGTCACGAGCGTGAGCGGTACGCCGACGCGCGCGTACTCGCGAAAGCCCACCGCGGCCCGGTCGCGAGCCTGTTCGACGACGATCAGGTTCGCGACCGAGCCGACGAGGGTGAGGTTGCCGGCGAGCGTGCTCGCCATCGCGAGGGCGAGCCAGGCGCGATCGGGGTCCGCGAGGTGGGCGGGCCAGCCGCGCAGCACGAGCACCGCCGGCACGTTGGACACGAGGTTGCTGAGCACCGCCGTCGTCGCGGTGAACGCCGCGAGCGAGCCGCGGGCCGCGTCCGGGACGATCGCCAGCGCGCGCGCCGTCCAGCCCGTGGCCTCGATGCCGCGCACGACGACGAACAGTCCCGCGAACATGGCGAGCAGCGACCAGTCCACGTGCGACCACACGCGCGCCGGCCGCACGCGCCGCGTGACCAGCAGCACCGAGGCCGCCGACATCGCCGCGAGCCCCGGCGGCACGCCGGCCAGCAGCGCGACGAGCATCGCCGCGGCCACGATCGCCGTCTTGCGGAACATCGGGGCGTTGAGCGGCCGGGGCGGCGCCGGCGCCACGGCGCCGCCGGGACCGGCCAGCTCGCGCCGGTAGGCGAGGCGCAGGGCCAGGACCGTCGCCGCGAGCGCGAGCAGCGCGACGGGGGCCAGCGTCGCCGAGAAGCGCGCGAAGCCGATCCCCGAGAAGCTGCCGACGAGCATGTTCTGCGGGTTGCCGACCAGCGTCGCGACGCCGCCGGCGTTCGCGCCCATCGCCACCGCCAGCAGGAACGGCACCGGCGGGGCGCCGACCGCGACCGCCGTCTCGAGCGCCAGCGGCGTGAGCAGCAGGCAGGCCGTGTCGTTGACGAACAGCGCCGACAGCGCGCCCGAGAGCAGCACGAGCACGGCGAGCGCGGCCCGCGGGGTCCGCGCGCGGGCCAGCACGCGGTCGGCGAGCCAGCCGAAGAAGCCCGAGAGCCGCAGGTGGGCGACCACGACCATCATGCCGAAGAGCAGCGCGAGCGTGTGGAAGTCGAGCGCGCCGACGGCCTGCGCGGGCGTGAGCGCGCCGCAGGCCACCATCGCCGTGGCGCCGATCAGCGTGGCGCCCGTGCGATCCACGCGCAGGGTCGGCAGCGAGCCGAAGCCGACGACGACGTAGGTGAGACCGAAGACGACCAGTGCGAGCAGCGGAAC
>CAZIXL010000309.1:0-4573 GCA_964542885.1 uncultured bacterium | reverse complement strand
CGTCCGCGTGCAGGTCCTGAACGGTTCGGGCGAGGCCGGCGTCGGCCAGAAGGTGGCGTCGTTCCTCCGCGAGGGTGGCTACCAGGTGGTCGAGGTCCGGAACGCCGACCGTTCGGACTACTTCGCCTCGATCGTGGTGGCCCGCCGGAGCGACCTTTCCACGGCCCGTGAAGTGGCGCATTATCTCGGCGGGCCACCCATCATCCGGCAGGCGTGGAACTCGGACCTGGCGGACGTCAGTGTCATCGTGGGCAGCGATCGAAGTCGGTTGCAGATCGAGCCCTGAGCAGGACCATACGGCAAGGAGGAACGGACGTGTTCGGTTTCGGCGGCGGCGAAATCCTGATCGTGATGCTCATCGTGCTGCTGCTCTTCGGGCCCAGCCAGCTCCCGAAGATGGCGCGCGGCTTCGGGCAGGCGCTGCGGGAATTCAAGAAGGCCCAGCGCGAGATCAGCGACGAGATCCAGCGCGAGGAACCTCCTTCGGAGCCCGCGAAGGGCGGCGACAAGAAGCCGATCAACTGACCGCCCGGCTTTCCGCAACGACATCGGCGCGGCCCCCGCGAGGGAGCCGCGCCGTCGTGCTTCCCGGTCGTGGCGGCCGCTAGTCGAACGCGCGCCGCGTGTCGGTGATCTTGGCCTCGCTGCGCAGCATGGACAGCCAGTTCTCGAAGAAGCTGCGCTGGCGCTTCTGCAGGATGTCGGTCGTGATCTGGCCCTTGGTCTGGTCGTTGTACAGGCTGTCGGGCGGCGTCACCTCGCCGTCCTTGCGGCCGAAGTACCAGCCGCCGAGCGAGCGGAACGGGCCGACCACCTGGCCGTCCTTCGCCGCCCACAGAGCGCCCTGCAGCTCGGGCGAGGGATTGAGCCGCGGGTCGGGATTGGCGCGCGTGAACGCGACCGGCATCGCGGTGAGCCCGGCGCTCGATGCGGCCTGCTCGAGCGACTGGCCCGCGGCGACGGCCTTCGCGACCTCGTCGGCCTTCGGCTTCGCGGCCTCGACCCGCCGGTCCACGTCGTAGAGCTGCTGGAGCTGGTCGCCGAGCTCGGCGCGCGTCGGCGGGCCGGCGGCGTGCTGGATCGAGACCTGCTCGACCACGAACGCGTCGCCGCTCGAGAACACGGGGCTCACCGCGCCCTGCCTGGCGCCGAGCGCCCAGTCGGCCGCGTCGGGAACGATCGCGAGCTGCGGCGGCAGGTTGTTCTCGTCGAACATGGGCGACTTCTGGGTGGCGTAGCCCTTCTCGGTCGCCGCCTTTGCGAGGCCGACCTGCTCCGCGCGCTTGGCGAGGTTGCGCATTGCGTCGAACTGCTCGCGCACCGACTCCGACGAGGGGCGCAGCTTCACGGTGAGCTGGGCGAGCTTGACCGCGCCGGGGGGCGCGTTGCGCGCCACCGAGTCGCGCGCGGGGTCGAGCACCTTGAAGATCATGATCGAGCCGGCCTCGCGGAACGGCTCGAGGATCGCGCCCGGCTTCGCCGCGCGGATCTGCGCCGCGAGCGGGCCCATTTCGTCGGGCTGCACGAAACGGTCGATCACGCCGCCGGTCTCGGCGTTCGTGCCCTCGGTGTTGTCGCGCACGAGCGCGTTCCAGTCCTCGCCGGAAGCCGCGCGGTCATAGAGCGCCTTCGCGCGTCCCTCGGCGTCCGAGATCTCGGAGGGCGAGTACTGCACCGGCACCGTGAGGTACTCCACCTGCGTGCGCGCCGGGGTGGCGAGGCGCGTGCGGTACTTGTCGTAGACGGCCTGCAGCTGCGCGTCGGTGGCCTTGCCGCCGGACGTGTCGGGCGCCGCGGGGGGCACGAAGACGACGGTCGCGTTCAGGCGCTGGAAGCGGTCGAGCCAGTCCTGGTGCAGCTCGCCCTCGGACAGCTTGAGCGACGAGAGCAGGCGCTCCTGCAGCTTGCGCACGGGCAGCTCGCGGCGCATCTCCTGCTCGAACGGGCTCCAGTCGATGCCCGGGTTGGACAGCGCCTGCATGTACTTCTGCGGGTCGAACTTGCCGTTCGTCTGGAACGCGTCGGCCGTGTACAACGCCTGCGGGGGCGAGGTGCGCATGCCCACGACGATGTCGTTGTCCGTCACCTTGATGCCGGCCTTCGCGGCCTGCTGCGAGAACAGCTGCTCGTTCACGAGCCCGCGCCACGCCTGCTGCTCGACCGCCTTCTGGTCGCGGTCGGCCGGGTCGGAGCCGTACTGCTGGCGATAGCGCGCGACCGCGCCGGTGAGCGCGTTGCGCCACATCTCGGCATCCACCTTGTGTCCATTGATCGAGCCGTAGCTTCCGGACTGCCGGGCGGCGAGGTTCGAATCCCCGCCCATGCTTCCGAAGAAGCTGAAGCCGATGATGAACGTGAAGACGGTGGCGATCGTGAGGATCAGCCAGATGGCCTTGGTGCGCCGGTTGCCGGCGCGCAGGTGAGACAGCATTCGGGGACTCCGGGCAGGGGACGTGAGCCGGGCCGGCTCGCGACGCATGCGGCGTGATAGAGGGCGGGGAGTCTACCAGCCCCGGCGCTCGGGGCACAACGCCGCCCCGGGCGCGGGGTTGCGCCCAGTTTGGCGTTCCGCGGCGGCGGCCGCTGTGCTACCTCTTGGGCACACGCCACTCACGCCGAGGGATCGGCTCCGCAGCCGCGCGCGTCCGGACGGTCGCGCGGGGGCGGCGGCCCGCCTCGCACCGCGAAGGATTGCACCGTGCGCACCGACGTGGTTCACCGTCCCGGCGACTCCGAGACGGACGTCCGCGACCTGCCGCTGCCGGCCCTGGTGCTCGACACGCTCGAGCAGGGCGTGGTCGCGCTCGATCGCGAACGGCGCGTGGTCTACGTGAACCGGCACCTCGAGGACCTGCTCAGCTTCGAGCCCGGGGCGCTGCTCGGGATGCCCGGCAACCGCGTCTTCCCCGGAGCCGAAGCCCGCTGGCTCAAGGGCGCGACGCGCGAGACGCGCGACTTCCGCTACGAGACCGAAGGGCGCGAGATCACGCTCAAGGCCGAGACGCTGCCGATGCGCGACGAGGACGGCGAGTTGACGGGCTCGGTGATCCTCGCCGAGGCGATCGCCGAGACCGAGGACGGCGAGTTCCAGAAGAAGATCGACCGCCTGGTCTCGCTCGGCGAGCTGTCGGCCTACGTGGCGCACGAGATCCGCAACCCGCTCACGGGCATCCGCACGACGATCCAGTTCGTGGCCTCCAAGCTCAAGCCGCGCGACTCGCGCCGCGAGGACCTGGACGACGTCATCAAGGAGCTGGACCGCATCGAGCAGATCATCACCGGGCTGCTGCTCTTCGCGCGGCCGCCGCAGGCGCGGCCGCAGCCGTGCGACCTGCACCAGGTGCTCGAGCGCACGCTGGACCTGATGGACGCGCAGCTCGCCGACGCGCAGGTTGCGGTGAAGCGCGAGTACATGGAGGAGCTGCCGCTGGTCGAGGTGGACCCCGACCTGATGCAGCAGGTGTTCCTCAACCTGTGCCTGAACGCGGCACAGGCCATGCCCGAGGGGGGGGCGCTCACGATCACCACCGGCGTGCGCCGCTACCGCACGCGCCGCTCGCTCGTCGACGTGTCGATCTCGGACACGGGCGTGGGCATCCCGCGCGATCTCATGGAGAAGATCTTCGACCCGTTCTTCACGACCCGGTCCATGGGCACCGGGCTGGGGCTGCCGATCTCGGTGCAGATCGTGCGCGACACGGGCGGGGTCGTGACGGCCAAGAACAACCCGGGTGGCGGGGCCACGCTCCGCGTCTCGCTGCCGCTGCCGCCCGAGCCGCCGGGCAAGGCGGAGGAGTAGTCCCGTGAAGATCTCCGTCCTCGTGGTCGACGACGAGCTCCTGATCCGCAAGTCGCTCGGCAAGGTGCTGCGCGCGCGCGGCTACGCCGTCGAGGTGGCGAGCAGCGGGGCCGAGGGCCTGGAAAAGGTGGGCGAGGTGCGGCCGCAGGTGATGATCCTGGACATGCGCCTGCCCGACACGGACGGGCTCTCGGTGCTCCAGCGCGCGCGGCAGCTCGACCCGCTGCTGCAGATCATCATCATCACCGCCTTCGGCGACGTGCAGACGGCGGTCGACGCCATGAAGCACGGCGCCTGTGACTTCGTGCGCAAGCCCTACGAGATGGAGGACATCGTCCTCGCGGTCGAGTCGGCGGGGCGCCACTTCAGGCAGGCGACCGAGCTGGACCTGTACCGGCGGCGCGCGTGGCAGCACTACTCGGGCGAGGAAATCATCGGGCAGTCCTCGGCCATGCGCGAGGTGCGCGCGCTGATCGACAAGGTCGTGCGCAGCAAGGCCACCTCGGTGCTCATCTCGGGCGAGAGCGGCACGGGCAAGGAGCTGGTCGCGCGCGCGGTGCACTACCGCAGCGACCGCGCGCAGGCCCCGCTCATGGAGGTGAACTGCTCCTCGTTCCAGGAGACGCTGCTCGAGAACGAGCTCTTCGGGCACGAGAAGGGCGCGTTCACCGACGCGACCGACACCAAGAAGGGCGTGGTCGAACTGTGCGACGGCGGCACGCTGTTCCTGGACGAGGTGGCCGACCTGCCGCTGCCGACCCAGGCCAAGCTGCT
>CAZIXL010000308.1:0-4579 GCA_964542885.1 uncultured bacterium | reverse complement strand
CCGAAGCCAGGTCGTTGATACGCGTCTCGGTGCCCGTGCCCACGTTGAACGACTCGCCGAGCGCGCGCGCGCTGGTGGCCGCGAGCACGGTCGCCTCGACCGCGTCGTCCACGTACGTGAAGTCGCGCGTCTGGTTGCCGTCGCCGTGCACGACCGGCGCCTGGCCCGCGAACAGCGACTCGATGAACTTGGCCACCACGCCGCAGTACGGGTTGGCCGGCTCCTGCCCGGGCCCGTAGATGTTCGAATAGCGCACGGCCGTCGCCGGGACGCCGTACGACTCGTAGAACGCCATGCAGTAGTTCTCGCCGCCCAGCTTCGAAACCGCGTACGGCGTGAGCAGCGAGAGCGGGTCGTCCTCGCTGATCGGCAGGTGGCGCGGGTTGCCGTAGATCGAGGTGCTCGACGTGTACACGATCCGGCGGACCCGGCCCTCGTGCTCGCGCACCGCGAGCAGGACGTTGAGCGTGCCGCCGATGTTCGTCTCGAAGTCCTCGCGCGGGTTCTGGGTCGAGACCACGATGTTCCGCGCCGCCGCGTGGAAGACCACCTCGGCGTCGCCGACCAGCCGGCCCACGAGCGCCGCGTCGCACACCGAGCCCTTGACGAACGCGAACCCGGAGGGCGGCAGGTTCTCGAGCCGGCCCGTGAACAGGTCGTCGAGCACAGTCACTTTCGCCCCCGCGCGGATCAGCCGGCGAACCAGGTTGCTGCCCACGAATCCCGCGCCGCCCGTGACCAGGACGCGGGTGTTCTCGAGAGGGATCAAGGCGTTCTCCGGGGATTCAGGACCGCATGCCGAGGCGCAGGAACAGCAGCGGCCGCAGGATCCGCCAGCCGTCGCTCAGCAGCTTCATCTTGGTCGTGCCGCGAGAATGGTAGCAGACGGTGACGGGGGCTTCACGGACCCGGTGACCGCCGCGGACGGCCTGGAAGAGCAGGTACGGTTCGAGTTCGTAGCGGTCGAGCCAGTCCTGCTCCAGGCGCATGCGAGGGTCGTCGAGCATCGCGAGCCGGAAGGCGCGCATGCCGTTCGTGCCGTCGGTCACCGGGAAGCCGCTCGCCGCCCGGAAGAGCAGCGGGTAGAGCCGCGTGAGCCAGCGGCGCGCGGGCGGGATGCCGGGCGTGGCCCCTCCCGGGAGCCAGCGCGAACCCTGCACGAGGTCGGCCTCCCCGGCGAAGAGCGGGGCGAGGATGCGCGGCAGCTCGGTGGGCACGTGCTGGTCGTCGCCCGAGAGCACGGCTCCGAACTCGTAGCCGAGCCGCTTCGCCTCGAACAGGCCCGAGCGGATCGCGGCGCCCACGCCCCGGTTGCGCTCGTGGCGCAGGACGACCTCGGCGCCCGCGCTGCGGGCCTCGTCGGCGGTGGCGTCGGTCGAGTGGTCGTCGACCACGATCACGCACGACGCCCACCGGCGCGGCACCTTGCGGACGACGTCGCCGATCTTGCCCGCCTCGTTCCAGGCAGGCACCACGACGGCGACGCGCGCGGGCTCGATGAGCGCCAGGCGCTCCGGCGGCGGATCCACGGCGGGCCGGGGAACGTTGGACATGGGCGGCGCAGGTTAGCACAGCGGCCCGCTCACGAGGCCGCGTTGCGAAGTGCAAGACCGGGACGCCTCGCGCCGCGTTTCGCGTGCCCGCCCCGCGGGTGCCCGCGCGGCGGGGCTTTTCATTCGGCCGGTGGCGACGGCGGCTGCTAGACTCGTGCGGCGAGCCGCACCCGTCCACCCCGCGTCGCCCGCCCGGAGGCCTGCCCACGTCCATGCCGCGCGCCCACGACACGAGCGCGAACCTGGCCAACCGCGCGCTCGGCTGGCTGCTCATCGCCGCCGCCGGCGTGCTCCTCGGGCAGCAGTACGTCTATCCCGACAAGCGCATGATCCCGCTCATCTTGAGCGTCGTCGTCGTCGGCATCGTCTGGCGGCTCGACCTCGTGACCGGGATCATGTTCCTGGTCGTGGCGCTCCCCTACCCGCGCTCGACGGTCTTCGGCACCACGAACATCGCGTTCGTGCTCATGCTGGTCATCTTCTGGCTCGTGCGCGTGAGCACGCGGATGCTGCCGCCGCCCAAGGCCTCGCCGATCGACCTGCCCCTGATCGGCCTCGTGACCGTGTACATCGTGTCGTTCAACAACGTGCACGGCCCCCTCGCGCTCGACTTCGCGCTCCGCAACTTCGTGCTGTTCTTGGGCTCGGTGTTCATGTACTTCCTGATCACCAACAACGTGCACACCGAGCGCGACCTGAAGCGGCTGCACGACGCCCAGCTGATCTCGGCGTTCCTCGTGTTCCTGCTCGGCCTGTGGGAGCTCAACCACCCGGGGCAGTGGTTCATCCCGGGCTGGATCGGCTTCCAGGACACGGGCGGAAGCCAGTTCAACACGAAGGGCATCCGCATCGGCTCGGCGTTCTTCGACTACGAGCTGCTGTCCGAGTTCAGCGCGATCACGCTGCTGCTCGCGCTGTTCCGCTGGCTGCGGGCGAAGACCAACAACGAGCGCGGGATCTACGTGGGCTTCATGGTCCTGAACGTGTTCATCCTGTTCGCGACCGTGACCCGTGGCGCGATCCTCTCGCTCATGGCCGCCGTGCCGTTCCTGCTCTGGACCGTGCGGCGGCGCGTGAAGGTCGTGCCGTTCACGGTCGGCACCGCCGCGTTCCTGGCCCTGTTCCTCGGCATGAACTTCTTCGTCGCGCACTTCACGCAGTCGGGCGACCTGTTCGGCCGGCTCGAAGAGACCCACGTCGTGAAGGGCTGGATCCCGGATTCACGCGCGACCGCCTGGCCGAACGCCTGGGCGCGCGCCTGGGTCCACCCGTGGATCGGGCAGGGCCCCTACTACGGCGACATGATGGGCTTCGACCGCATGTGGCCCCACAACGTGTACCTCTACTACGCGAACATCGTCGGGTTCGTGGGGCTCGCGTTCTACCTGATCATGATGGCCCGCTTCGCGCAGCTCACGCGGCCGGTGACCGACGACCTGCGCGACGGACCCTATGCCGACGCGTTCATGGCGGTCGCCCAGGCGCAGTTCGTGCTGTTCGCCGTCAACGAGTTCAAGATCGACTACCTTCGCAACCCGGTCTACCAGATGGTCGTCTGGGTCATGTTCTCGGCCTGGACCGCGGCCTGGAAGGTGTCCCGGAACGAGCGGAGGCTCGCCACGACGCCCGGGCCCTGAGGCGCCCCCGGCCTCCGGCCCGTGGCGCCCGGCCGGGTCCCGCCCCGAGGCTCCAGCGACACGGCGCGACACCCGCCCACCGACCCCGACTCCACACCCGTCATCCCGAGAACCGCCTCCCCCCTCCCAAGAGCTCCCGAACATGCCCCGTCACCCCCGGCCGAGCGGCACCCCCCGCTGATGTGCGGCTTCGCGGCTTTCTACGATCCCGACGGCGGAACCCCCGAGCGCGCCTGGCTGGCGGGCGCGGCGCACGCGCTGCGCCATCGCGGGCCCGACGACGAAGGACTGCTCGCCGAGCCCGGAGCGGGCCTGGCCTTCCGGCGCCTGGCGATCGTGGACGTCGGCGCCGGGCACCAGCCGCTCGCGAACGAGGACGGCACGGTGTGGATCGCCTTCAACGGCGAGATCTACAACCACGACACGCTGCGCCGCGAACTCGAGGGCCACGGCCACCGGTACCGCACGCACTCGGACACCGAGACGATCGTCCACGGCTGGGAGCAATGGGGCGAGGACGTGGTCCGGCGCCTGGACGGCATGTTCGCCCTGGCGCTCTGGGATCGCCGCCAGCGCCGGTTCTTCGTCGCGCGTGACCGCGTGGGCATCAAGCCACTCTACTGGGCGCGCTCCGGGCGCGGCTGGGCGTTCGCCTCCGAGATCAAGGCGCTGCTCGCGTTTCCCGGGATGGCCCGCCGCGCGCGGCCCCAGGGCATCGTCGAGCACCTGACGCTGCGGTACTGCGCCGCGCCGGACACGCTGTTCGAGGGCGTGCACAAGCTCCCGCCCGGCCACTCGCTCACGTTCGACGGCGACCGTGAGACGCTGCGCCGCTGGTGGCGTCCCGCGTTCGCCCCCCGCCTCGATCCCTCCGAGGCGGACGCACTCGCCGAGGTCCGGACCCGGCTCGAGGCCTCGGTGCGGTCGCACCTCATGTCCGACGTGCCGCTGGGCGCGCTTCTCTCGGGGGGCGTCGACTCGAGCCTGGTCGTGGCGATCATGTCGAAGGTGGTCGACCGGCCGGTGCAGACGTTCTCGGTCGGGTTCGACGCGCCGGGCCCCTACAGCGAGCTGCCCTTCGCGCGACGCGTGGCCGAGCACTGCCGCACCGACCACCACGAGCTCGTGGTCGGACCCGGCGACGTGCTGCGCGAGCTGCCGAAGCTCGTCTGGCACCAGGACGAGCCCGTCTCCGAACCCGCTGCGATCCCCACCTACCTCGTGACGAAGCTCGCGCGGCGGACCGTCACGGTCGTGCTCACCGGCGAGGGCGGCGACGAGCTGTTCGCCGGCTACCCCAAGCACGCGGCCGAGCCGTGGGCCCGCCGGCTGGCGGGATTCCCGGCGGCGGTGCGCGACCCGTTCCTCGACCACGTGGTCGACCGGCTG
>CAZIXL010000307.1:0-4584 GCA_964542885.1 uncultured bacterium | reverse complement strand
GCTGCACTCGACCACGAAGTACCTCGGCGGCCACAGCGACGTGGTCGGCGGCGCGCTCGTGGTGAACGACGACGATCTGCACACGCGCCTGCGCTTCCTGCAGAACGCGGTCGGCGCCGTGCCCGGTCCGATGGACTGCTTCCTGTGCCTGCGCGGCACGAAGACCCTGGCGGTGCGCATGCGCCAGCACGACGCGAACGCGCGCGAGCTGGCGGCGGTGCTCGAGAAGCACCCGGGGGTCTCGCAGGTGTTCTACCCCGGCCTCGCCTCGCACCCCCAGCACGCACTCGCGAAGCGGCAGGCCACCGGCTTCGGCGGCATGATCTCGTTCGTCCCCGGGGACGGCTCCCACGCGGCGGGGGAGGCGGTCTTCAACCGCTTCCGGCTCTTCACCCGGGCCGAGAGCCTGGGCGGGGTCGAGAGCCTGGTGTGCCACCCGGCTTCCATGACCCACGCCGCGGTTCCGCGCGAGCGCCGGCTGGCGATGGGGTTCGCCGACGGCCTGCTGAGGCTCTCGGTGGGAATCGAGGACGTGGCCGACCTGCGGGCGGATCTCGAAGCGGCGCTGCAAGCTATTTGAGGTCAAGCCATTGTGAGGCGGGTCCCGGCGGCCTCCCCGGCCGGGAATCCATTTGACAATGCGGAATGCCATCCCTAGCCTCCGCTCGCTTCGAATCGCGCGCCATTCTGCCGGGTCCAGCGCGCGCGGTGCTGCCGCTCCACGAGAGTAGACGAGCACAGGGACGCTGCTTGCCTCGCACCGCTGATGCCCTGACGCTCCGGGTCTGGTTACCGGCACTTACACCGACGAACGGAAATGCACGGCCGTAGCCGGAAGCACCGGCGCGGCGGACGTGAGAGGAGGTGAAGACGTACACGATGCGTAAGCTTCTCGCTCTCTCGATGGTCGCGCTTCTCGCGCTGACCCTCGCGATCGCCGCGCTCGGCTGTGGCCAGAAGGCGGCCGAGACCCCGGCTGCTACGGAGTCGACGCCCACGGAGACCATGGGCGGCTCGGATTCGATGGCGGACAGCTCGGCGATGATGGCCGACTCGAGCTCGACGATGGGTTCCGAGACGACCTCTCACTGACCTGCGCGATCGAGACTCCTGAAGGGGGGCTGCCTCACGGCGGACCCCCTTCGGCTTTTCCCCCCGCAAGGCCGCTCCGCTCCGCAACCTGCGGGGGTGGTCCGGCGTAGGGACGGCATCCGAAGCCAGGAGGAGGTGCCGCCGTGAAACCCAGGATCGCCCTCGCGCTGCTCGCCGTCGTGTCGGCCGTCGTCGCCCGCCCGGCCGAGGCCTCGCGATGGACGGAGCGCAGCGACCGGGACGTGGACGCCCGGGACCTGAAGGTGCTCGAGGTGGACAACCCGCGGGGCGACGTGCTCGTGACGGCCAGCGCCGACGGCCGCCTGCACGTGACGGCGATCAAGATCGCGCGAGGGCGCGACCAGGCCGAGGCGCGCGGCCACGCCCGCGAGATCCAGGTGACCGCGGGCGCCGAGGGCGACCGCTACACGATCCGGGTCGAGTACCCCCAGCGCGTGGACGTGCGGGTGAACTTCTGGGACCTGCTCTTCTCCGGCCACGACGATCGCGACGTGGGCCCGACCCACCAACTCGACCTTCAGCTGCAGGTGCCCGAGGCGCTCGAGGTGCGAGTGGTCACGACGAGCGGCGACGTCACGACGCGCGGACTCTCCGGCCGGCAGTCGCTCGGCACCACGAGCGGCGACTGCGCGGTGACCGGGGCGACGGGCGCCGTCGAGATCCGCACCGTGAGCGGCGACGCCCGCCTGCGCGGCTCGCGCCGCGCGACGGTCCGCACGACGAGCGGCGACATCGAGGCGGCCCCGGGTGGTCCGCTCGAAGCGCACTCCTCGAGCGGCGACGTCGAAGTCGAGGACGCCCCCGATTCCCTCGTGGTCGGAACGGTGAGCGGGGACGTCTCGGTGCACGGGGCCGCGCGGCGGCTCGAGGTCGAGACCAGCAGCGGCACGATCGAGACCCGCGACGCCCGTGGCGACGTGCGGGCCCGCTCGACGAGCGGCGGCATCGAGCTCGCGCTCGTCGCGCCCCTGCGCTCCGCGGACGTCTCGAGCTCGAGTGGCGACGTGTCGATCGCGCTCGCCCCCGGCGCCGACGCGCGCCTGGACCTCTCGACGTCGAGCGGCGACATCGACTGCGACGTGCCGGTGACGCTCCTGGAGCACGGCCGGCGAAACCTGATCGCGAAGTTCGGTCGAGGAGGCGCAACGGTGAAGGCACAGACCGTTTCGGGCGACCTTCACGTGACGAGCGGAGGACGATGACATGAGGAAGATCCGCGTGCTGCTCCTGGCGGCCGTGCTCGCTCCGGCCGCGCTCCTGGCCGCGCTGCGGTCCGCGCCCGCGCAGGAGTCGATGACGTTCCGCCCGGTGCCGCCCGAGAGCGTGGCGCTGCTCGAACGGGCCGCGAAGAGCCCGAAGGTGCGGGTGGACGCGGACACCGACCGCGGCAAGGTGAAGGTCCAGATCGACGATTCCGGCGTCTCGGTGAGCACGCCGTCGACGCCCGCGGTGCCCGAGCCCCCGGCGACGCCCGACGTGCCGCGGGTCGAGCCGAGCGAGTCCACGGCCGAGATCGTGCGCTTCGGCGGCGACATCGAGGTGCGGCAGGACCAGGCGGTGAACGGCGACGTCGTGAGCATCGGCGGCAACGTCCGCATCGACGGCGTGGTGCACGGCACGGTCATGGCCATGGGCGGCGACGTGACGCTGACCTCCACGGCCGTCGTCGACGAGGACGTGGTCTGCATGGGCGGCCGGCTGCGCGAGCAGCCCGGCTCGGTGGTGAAGGGCAAGCGCGTCACGGGCCCCGGCGGCGATCGGCGCCGCGTCTGGCTTCCGATGTTCAGCGTGCTCGGCACGGGCTTCAAGATCGCGACCCACCTGCTGGCGCTCGGCTTCGCGCTGCTGTTCGCGTTCCTGTTCGTGAAGATCGCCCCCGGCCGCACGCAGGCCGCGCTCGACACGCTGCGCGACGAGGCCGGCACCAGCTTCCTGATCGGGCTGCTGATCCTGGGCCTGATCATCCCGTCGGTCATCGTGCTCGCGATCGTGATCGCGATCCTGTGCATCACGATCATCGGCATCCCGCTCGCCGCGGCGGTCGCCGTGGGCTACGTGGCGTTCCTCGCGCTCGCGTTCTTCTGGGGCGTGGTCGTGGGCTACGCGCAGATCGGCTCGCTGGTCGTGCACCGGTTCCGCGGCACCGTGGCGACGCTCCTGCAGGCCGCGGTGTGGGGCGTGATCGCGATCCACGGCATCCGGATCGCGGGCGACTTCTTCCGGATCCTGCCCGCGTTCGGGTTCGTGGCCGGCCTGATGAACTTCCTGTTCTTCACGATCGTCTCGATGCTCGCCATCTTCGGCGCGGGCGCCCTGGTGCGCAGCGAGTACCGCCAGCGCACCGTGCAGCTGTGGTGGGGACGGATCCGCGGCCGCACCGCGCCGCCGCGCGAGGACGACGTCCCGCCGCCGCCCCCGCCGCCGGCGCCGGAGCCCGTCGCGCCGCCGCCCGCTCCGGGCGCCTGACGCCCGAACGCCTCCGCGGCCCGGGACCCTGCGGTCCCGGGCCGCCGCGTTTGCGGGCCGCGCGCCACTCGGGCAAGGTGCCCGGCGCCCGTGCTCGGCGTGGGCACCCGGCTCCCGCACCAGGCTCCCGGAGACGCCTCGTGGCCGTTCATTCCCTGTGGGTCCTCTGCCTGCTCCTGTTCCTGGACGGCGCGACGCTCGCGGCGTTCACGACGCCGCTGCTGCTCGCCTACGCGAAGTCGTTCCCGCCGTGGCAGGTCGCGGTGGCCGGGGGCGCGGCCAGCGCGGCCGGCAGCGTCGTGCAGCTCGCGATCTTCCGCTGGATGCTGGCGAACGACCGGCCGTGGATGCGGCGATTCCTGCCGTCGAAGCAGAAGCTCGAGGAGACGCTGAAGAAGTTCCCGTCGGCGTCGTTCCTCGCGATCGCGATCGCGCGCGCGACGCCGCTGCCCGACGCGCCCATCAAGCTGGTCGCCGCGGCCGTGCGCTACCCGTTGTGGCGATACGGCCTCGCCGTGCTCGCGGGCGCGCTGCCCTACTACGCGCTGCTCGCGTGGGCGGGGCACGAACTGCCGATTCCCGGGTGGGCGATCGCCGCGCTCTTCGGCGCGCTGGTGCTGGGCCTGCTCGTGGACCTGGTGCGGAGGGGCCGTGCCCGTCCGGCGTGAACGCGGGCGCCGCGTCGCGGTCGCCGTGGGCATCGACACGGGCGGCACCTTCACTGACGTCGTCGTGTGGGACGGCCGCCGCCGGGCCGCGTTCAAGGTGCCCTCGACCCCGGACGCGCCGCAGCGCGCGGTGCTCGAGGGGCTCGCGCGCGCCGGCGCCGGCCCGCGCACCCGCGTGCGCCACGGCTCGACCGTCGCGACCAACGCGCTGCTCGAGCGCAAGGGCGCGCGCGTCGTGTTCCTGACGACCGCCGGCTACGAGGACGTGCTCGAGATCGGGCGCCAGGACCGGCCCGACCTGTACGCGCTCGCGCCGCGCCGGGCGGAGCCTCTCGTG
>CAZIXL010000306.1:0-4585 GCA_964542885.1 uncultured bacterium | reverse complement strand
TCGCGCCTGGCCGCGTTCGGCTACATGGGCATCGTGTTCACCTACCTGTTCGAAGTCGTGCTGTTCGCCCGCCCGCCCGCGTGGAACCAGGCCATGGGCGCCCTCATGGTGATCGGCGCCGGCGTCCTGGTGGCGCTGGCGAAGCAGGCCACGCCCCGCCCGGCGCCCGCCGCGCCCCCGGGCGCGGGCGGGAAGTGAGGGAGGTCCCGTGCTCTACATGGTCGTCGAACACTTTCGCGAGGGGCGTGCTCCCGAGATCTACCGGCGCTTCCGCGACCGCGGGCGGCTCGCGCCGGAGGGGCTCGTGTACGTGGCGAGCTGGGTGGACTTGGGCTACCGGCGCTGCTTCCAGGTGATGGAGTCGCCCGACGAGGCGCTGCTGCGCGCGTGGATCGCGAACTGGGAGGACCTCGTGGATTTCGAGGTCGTGCCGGTGCGCACGTCGGCCGAGGCCGCGGCGGCGATCGCGCCGCAACTCTGAGGCGCCGGCCGGCGGCGCGAGGCCCGCGCCCGGCACGCGGGCGTTGACCCCGGGCGCGCGGCCCCTATGCTCGCCGGGCTGCGCGAACGCCGTCGCTTCGAGAACGAACCCTTCCCGGGAGCTCCCCCATGACGCACGCCGCACGCCGCGCGTTCGCGCCGGCCCTCGCCGCGTTCCTGCTCGCGTTCGCCCCGCATCGCGCCGCCGCCGCGGGCGCGCATCCGCTGATGGGTGTCGCCGAGGCCGCGCCCGCGGGAGCCACGGCCCCCACCGGCCTCACGGGCTTCGCGCCGACGGCGATCGATCCCGAGCTCGCGCGCGAGGCCCGCGTCGCGGGCACGATCAAGCCCGACTCGCTGCGCCGCCACCTGCGGATCCTCACCGAGGAACCGCACGTCGCCGGCACGCCGGCCGACCGCGCGACGGCCGAGTACGTGCGCCAGCGCCTCGCCGCGTACGGCTGGGATGCGCGCATCGAGGCGGTGCCCGTGTGGCTCAACTACCCGAAGGTGTCGCGGCTCGAGCTGCTGGAGCCCGTGGCCGAGACGCTCGCCGTGCGCGAGAAGGGCGTCGCGCACGACAAGGACGCGCACGATGCCGGCGTGTTCGACGCGTTCAACGGCTACAGCGCCTCGGGCGAGGCGACGGGGCAGGTCGTGTACGCGAACTACGGCGACGTCGACGACTTCGCGAAGCTGCGCGCGCTGGGGATCGACCTGTCCGGGCGCATCGCGCTCGTGCGCTACGGAAAGATCTTCCGCGGGCTCAAGGTGCGGAACGCCGAAGAGGCCGGGCTCGCCGCGGTGATCCTCTACAGCGACCCCGCCGACGACGGCTACGCGGTCGCCGATCCGTATCCGCGCGGCCAGGGCCGCCCCGCCGACGGCCTGCAGCGCGGCAGCGTGCAGTACCTGTCCGAAGGCCCCGGCGACCCGACGACTCCCGGCTGGGCGTCGACGGCGAACGGGCGCCGGCTGGCCGGCGGGAAGGCCGTGGGCATCCCGCGCATCCCGTCGCTGCCGATCGCGTACGGCGAGGCGCGCAAGATCCTCGTCGCGCTCGACGGGCCCGAGGCGCCGCGCGGCTGGCAGGGCGGCCTGCCGTTCCGTTACCACGTCGGCCCCGGCGGCGCGAAAGTGCACCTGAAGAGCGAGCAGGACTACGCGGTGCGCCCGATCTGGAACGTGATCTCGACGCTGAAGGGGCGCGAACATCCCGAGCAGCAGGTGATCCTCGGCAACCACCGCGACGCGTGGACCTACGGTGCGCTCGACCCGAACAGCGGCACGATCTGCATGCTCGAAATGGGCCGCACGATCGGCGCGCTCGCGAAGGACGGCTGGCGGCCGCGCCGCACGCTCGTGCTGTGCTCGTGGGACGGCGAGGAGTACGGCCTGCTCGGCTCGACCGAGTTCGGCGAGGCGCGTGCCGACGAGCTGTCGCGCAACGCGGTCGCGTACCTGAACGTCGACACGGCCGTCTCGGGGCACGACTTCCGCGCCGGCGGCTGCCATTCGCTGCGCGACCTGGTGGCCGAGGCGCTGCGCGACGTGCGCGACCCGGGCCGCAACCGGCCGCTGTGGAACGTGGCCGTCGACGACGCGTGGGGCTCGGAGCGCGCGCAGTGGGCCGCGGACAATCGCGAGCGGCGCCTGCGCGGCGAGCCCGAGCGCCCGTTCGAGTGGGACCTGGGCGCCCTCGGCAGCGGCTCGGACTACACCGTGTTCGTCGACCACCTCGGCGTGCCGTCGCTCAACCTGGGCTTCGGCGGCGTGGGCGGCAACTACCACGCGATGTACGACGACTTCGACTTCATGGACCGCATCGTGGACCCGGGGTTCTTCTACCACGTCGCGGCGACCGACCTGTGGGCGCGGCTCGGGCTGCGGCTCGCCGAGGCCGACGTGCTGCCGATCCGGTACTCGAACGAGGCGCGCTTCGCTTACGACGACCTGCGCTCGCTCGAGGACCAGGCGGCGGACGCGGGCGCGGGCCGGCCGGACTCGCTCAAGTTCGCGGCCTCGACCGAGCCGCTGCACCGCGCGCTGCTCCGCTGGCAGATGGCCGCGACGCGGCTCGAACACGCGGCCGACGACGCGCTCGCCCACGGCTCGCCGCCGGCGGCCGACGCGGACCGGATCAACGCGGCGCTGATGCGGGCCGAGCGCGCGCTGCTCGGGCCCGGCCTGCCCGGCCGCACGTGGTTCCGCCACGAGCTGTACGCGCCGGGGCTCAACACCGGCTACGCGGCGGTGCCGCTGCCGCGCCTCGGCCAGGCGCTGCTCGACAAGAGCCCGAGGGACTGGGCGGCCGGCATCGAACCCACCGCCGCGGCCATCGAGCGCTCGGCGCAGGAGTTGATCGAGGGCGGGGGCTACTGAGGCGGAGCGCGCCGGGGCGATGGCCCCGCCGAAGTCGATGACGCGGCGGGCGCCCTCCACTACTCTGGCGGCGTTCCGGACGGACCCGGTCGCTCCGACCGGGACGGTCGCGCTCCACGCGGGCCTGCGGACGCCGTCGCGGGAGGCGCCGAAGCCCGGGGCACGGACCGGGAGGCACGCATGCGCACGTTCGCGATCGCCCTGTCAGTGGCCGGACTGCTCGCGGCCGGGCCCGCCCCGGCGGGTTCGCCGCCGTCCGTCGCGCCCGGATGGGTGGCGGCCGCTCAGGTGCCCGCCGGGCAGTCGCTCGTCGTGATCCACAATGCGAGCGGTCGGACCGCCTTCGGCGCGAGCTACGTCGTGAACTTCGACGGCTCGAAGGTCGCGAAGCTCGCGCGCGGCCAGTACACGGCCGTGGTGATCCCCGCGGGCGAGCACCGCGGCTGGGTGGGCTCGTTCCGCAAGCAGTCGTTCCGTACCGAACCGGACCGCGTCACGCACTACGTCGTCGCCTACTCGCCCGCGAAGAGCTGGGGCGCGCCGTTCGCCGGCACGGCCCTCGCGTACGGCGTCGTTCCCGACTCGGTCGGGGCGGCGATGACGGCCGGGCAGGAATGGGTCGAACCGCTGGTCCCGCTCGCCCCGGTGCCCGCGCCGTCCGCGCCGGACTCGGCTGGTGGCGGACGATGAGGGGCGCGTCGACGACGAATCCGCGGCTGCTGGATGCCGCCCGCTCCCGGGGAGGAGGCCTCAGGTGATCACCCGCCGTCCGTCACGCGCCAGTCGCGGTCCCGCTACGCTACTGGCGCTGCTCGCGCTCGCCGCCGCGCCGCGCTCGCATACGCCGATGCCCTACGAGCTGCCGCCCGTCACCGCGGGCCCCGACAGCTTCGTGGCCGAGTTCGCGACCACGAAGGGCACGTTCGCGATGAAGGCGCGGCGCGCCTGGTCGCCGCTCGCCTCGGACCAGCTGTATCGCCTCGTGCGCGGCGGCTACTACGACGGTCTCGCCATCTACCGCGTGGGGCCCACCAAGAGCGCGCCGGGCGGGCTGGTGGTGCAGTTCGGCACCGCCAACGACACCGCCGCGATCCACGCGTGGGAGCGCGAGACGATCGCCGACGAGCCCGTGGTGCGGCCGCACCGCCGCGGCTCGGTGTGCTTCGCGCGCGGTGGCCCGAACACGCGCAGCGTCGAGCTGGCGATCACGACCAACGAGGCCGCGCCGCTCGACACCGTGCAGTACACCGGCGTGACGGGTTTCCCCAGCTTCGCCGAGGTCGAGCAGGGCGTCGACGTGCTCGACCGGCTCGAGTCGAAGTACGGCAATGCGCCGATCGAGAACGACTCGCTCTCGATCCTGGGCGGCGAGTACCTCGACCGCGCGTTCCCCGGACTCGACCGCATCCGGCGCGCGCGCGTCACGAAGACCTGGGGCGGGCCGGGCCACGGTCGATGAGCGGGCGCGGCGTGCTGCGCGCGCTGTCGAACACCGCTTCGGTCGTGCAGGTCGCCGCCGTGTTGTGGCTGGGGGCGACCGGGCGGCTGCTGTCGCGCGAGCCGTGGGTGATCGCGACGCAGCTCGTGGCGTTGCTCGTGCTGCTCGCGGCGTGGCGCGCGTTCCCGCGCGGGCAGTTCAGCACGCACCCCGAGCCCCGCGAGCCGAAGCTGATCGCGTCGGGGCCCTACCGCTGGATCCGCCATCCGATGTACGCCGCGGGCC
>CAZIXL010000305.1:0-4595 GCA_964542885.1 uncultured bacterium | reverse complement strand
AGGAGGCCGTCGACGCGCTGTTCGACAACGGCCGCCGCAGCCGCGCCGTGCGCGGGCAGGGCAACCGGCCGCTCAAGTCCCTGAGCGACATGCTGAAGGGCAAGCAGGGCCGGTTCCGCCAGAACCTGCTCGGCAAGCGCGTGGACTACTCGGGCCGCTCGGTCATCGTCGTCGGTCCCGAGCTCAAGCTGAACCAGTGCGGCCTGCCGAAGAACATGGCGCTCGAGCTGTTCAAGCCGTTCATCATCCGCAAGCTCGAGGACCGCGGCTTCGTGCAGACGGTCAAGAGCGCCAAGCGGCTGGTCGAACGCGAGAAGCCCGAAGTCTGGGACATCCTCGGCGAGATCATCGAGAACCACCCGGTGCTTCTCAACCGCGCGCCGACGCTGCACCGCCTCGGCATCCAGGGCTTCGAGCCCGTGCTCGTCGAGGGCAAGGCCATCCGCATCCACCCGCTCGTCTGCCAGGCGTTCAACGCCGACTTCGACGGCGACCAGATGGCCGTGCACGTGCCGCTCTCGTTCGAGGCGCAGATCGAGACCAGCCTGCTCATGCTGAGCACGCAGAACATCCTGTCGCCGGCCAACGGGCGCCCGCTCGCCACGCCGCACCAGGACATCGTGCTCGGCTGCCATTACCTGACGAAGGACCGGGGCGAGGTGGCGAACCCGCGGGCGAAGGACGCCAAGCTCGACGGCGCGGATCCCCGCCGCCTGCGGGCGTTCTACAGCACCGACGAGATCCGGGCGGCGTACGACGCCGGCGAGCTTCCGCTCAACGGCAAGGTCGCGCTGCGCTCGGCCGGCCTGCCGCTCCCGAAGCCGGAGCCGAGCGGCTGGGTCGTCACGACCGCCGGTCGCGTGCTGTTCAACGAGGTCGTGCCGCGGGACCTGGGCTTCATCAACCAGACCATGGACAAGAAGCGCCTCGAGAACCTGGTCGGCGACTGCTACTCGCGGCTGGGCAGCGAGGTGACGTCGGACCTGCTCGACGAGCTGAAGAACCTGGGCTTCCGCTACGCGACCCAGGCGGGCTTCACCGTGGGCATCGACGACGTGCGCATCCCGCCCGAGAAGGACGCGATCATCGCCAAGGCGCGCCAGGAGGTCGACGACATCAACCTCGCGTACCGCAACGGCGCCATCACCGAGGGCGAGCGCTACAACAAGGTCATCGACACCTGGACGCACACGACGACCGAGGTGGAGCAGGTCACGTTCGAGGGCCTCTCGCGCGACCGCGACGGCTTCAACCCGATCTTCATGATGGCCGACTCCGGCTCCCGCGGTAACCGCGAGCAGGTGCGCCAGCTCGCCGGCATGCGCGGCCTCATGGCCAAGCCCCAGAAGAAGATCACGGGCGGCGTCGGCGAGATCATCGAGTCGCCGGTCGTGCACAACTTCAAGGAAGGCCTGACCGTGCTCGAGTACTTCATCTCGACGCACGGCGCCCGCAAGGGTCTCGCCGACACCGCGCTCAAGACCGCCGACGCCGGCTACCTCACGCGGCGCCTCGTGGACGTGGCGCAGGACGTCATCATCAACGAGGACGACTGCGGCACGATCCGCGGCCTCCCGGTCAGCGCGCTGAAGGACGGCGAGGAGATCGCCGAGGCGCTCGCCGACCGCATCCTGGGCCGCGTCGCCGCCGAGGACGTCGTCCACCCGATCACGAACGAGACGATCGTCGAGGCCGGCGAGAGCATCGACGAGGTCGTGGCGAAGCGCGTTTCCGAGGCGGAGAAGTCCGGCCTCGGCAAGATGAAGATCCGCTCCGTGCTCACCTGCGACGCGCGTCGCGGCGTGTGCGCGAAGTGCTACGGCCGCAACCTGGCCACCGGCCGCATGGTGGACCTGGGCGAGGCCGTCGGCGTCATCGCCGCGCAGTCGATCGGCGAGCCCGGCACCCAGCTCACGCTCCGCACCTTCCACATCGGCGGCGTCGCCGGCCGCATCGTCGAGCAGTCGAAGACCCTGGCCAAGGATCCCGGCAGCGTCCGCTTCGTGAACCTCGATACCGTCAAGTTCGAGGGCGCGCGCGACGCCGGGCGGCCCGAGGAGTTCTGGGTCTGCGTGTCGCACGGCTCCGAGATCGAGGTCGTGGACGGTGATCGCGTGAAGCAGCGCTACAACGTGCCCTACGGCGCGCACCTGCTGGTCCGCGACGGCGCCGCGGTCACCGCGGAGACGCTGCTGTTCGAGTGGGACCTGTACAACAACCCGATCGTCACCCAGAAGACGGGTGTCGTCCGCTTCGTGGACGTGAAGGAGAAGGTCACGGTCCGCGAGGAGGTCGACGAGACGTCGGGCCTGAAGCTCCTGGTCATCATGGACGACCGCAACAAGGAGCTGCAGCCGGCCATCGACATCCTCGACGAGGCGGGCCACAAGCTCGCCCACTACCAGTTGCCGACCGGCGCCCGGCTCGAAGTGTTCGACGGCAAGCGCGTGGCGGCCGGCGAGGTGCTGGTCAAGACCCGCCGCGAGGAATCGAAGACCCGCGACATCACCGGCGGCCTGCCCCGCGTCGCCGAGCTGTTCGAGGCGCGCCGGCCCAAGGACGCGGCCATCGTGGCCGAGATCGAGGGCTCGGTGGAGTACGTGGGCGTCACCCGCGGCATGCGCAAGTTCGTCATCCGGGGCGAGGACGGGCAGGAGCAGGAGGCCCTCATCCCGCAGGGACGTCACGTCTATGTCCAGAACGGCAGCGTGGTGCGGGCGGGCGAGCGCCTGACCGAGGGACCGATCAACCCCCACGACATCCTGAAGATCATGGGCATCGAGGACGTGCAGGAGTACCTCGTGAACGAGATCCAGGAGGTCTACCGCCTGCAGGGCGTCCGCATCGACGACAAGCACATCGAAGTCATTGTGCGGCAAATGCTTCAGAAGGTCCGCATCGAGGATCCGGGCAGCACGACGTTCCTCGAGGGCGAGCACGTCGACCGCCTGGCGGTGCTGGCGGAGAACGAGAAGATGCTGGAGGAGGGCCAGACGCCGGCCACCTTCCAGCCGCTCCTGCTGGGCATCACCAAGGCCTCGCTGTCCACGGAGAGCTTCATCTCGGCGGCCTCCTTCCAGGAGACCACCCGGGTGCTCACCGAGGCGGCCATCCACGGCAAGGTCGACCAGCTCCGCGGCCTGAAGGAAAACGTCATCATCGGCCACCTCATCCCCGCCGGGACGGGCATGCAGGCCTACCGGCGGTTGCGCCTCGAGGCGGAGAAGGAAGTGCCTGCCCCGCTGGCGGAAGTCGAGGATGACGGGGCAAAGACGGCTTGACACGAATCGCTGAAATCCAATAGATTGCTCGGCCTGCGCGGCTACGGCGCTTGCAGTTCCACACGGATGCCGTGCCACCAGATCCGCGCAAACCCGAGACATATCGCTTCCGGGGGTAGACTGTGCCGACTTTGAGCCAGCTCGTCCGTCATGGGCGGCGGCCACAGAAGAGCAAGACGGGTGCGCCTGCGCTGAAGGCGTGCCCGCAGAAGCGTGGGGTGTGTACCCGCGTGTACACGACCACGCCCAAGAAGCCGAACTCCGCGCTGCGCAAGGTGGCGCGCGTCCGGCTCACGAACGGTATCGAAGTGACCTGCTACATCCCTGGCGAAGGCCACAACCTGCAGGAGCACTCGATCGTGCTCATCCGCGGGGGCCGCGTGAAGGACCTGCCCGGTGTGCGCTACCACATCGTGCGCGGGACGCTCGACGCCAGCGGAGTGAGCGGCCGCAAGCAGAGCCGCTCGAAGTACGGCACCAAGTCGAAGTAGGAAGCGACGTTCGCGAGGCCCCCGGGGCCTGCGCGTGCGTTTGACCGGCACCTGCCGTGTGGGCGGGGCCGGCCAGCACGAGAGGAATTGAAATGCCTCGCAAAGGAAGTGTGCCGCGTCGGGAACCGATCGCGGACCCCAAGTACGACAGCGTGCTCGTGACGCGGTTCATCAACGCGATCATGCAGGACGGCAAGCGTTCCATCGCCGAAGGTCACTTCTACAAGGCGATGGACATCATCGAGCAGAAGAGCGGCCAGGAAGCCATGGCCGTCCTGAAGCAGGCGATGAACAACGTGAAGCCGGTGCTCGAGGTGAAGTCGCGCCGCGTCGGTGGCGCGAACTACCAGGTGCCGGTCGAAGTCCGTCCCGATCGCCGCAACGCGCTCGCGACCCGCTGGATCATCACCTTCGCCGCGGCCCGTGCCGACCATTCGTTCGCCGAGAAGTTCGCCCAGGAGATCATGGCGGCCTCGCGCAACGAGGGCGGTGCGGTCAAGAAGCGCGAAGACACGCACAAGATGGCGGAGGCCAACAAGGCCTTCGCACACTACCGCTGGTAAACCGGTCGTGACGAAGGCCGGCCTCCGGGCCGGCCTGGGAGCGTCGCGGGTTCAGGACCCCGCCCGTTCCTGCACGTACGCGTCCGAATCGAATCTCATCACCGCGCTTTCTCGGCAAGAAAGGCAGGTGGTGTACCCGCAGCCCTGAAACACAAAGGATGTACCGCCGATGCCTCGGCAGACTGCGCTCGAAAAATACCGAAACATCGGGATCATGGCCCATATCGACGCCGGCAAGACCACCTTGACCGAGCGCGTCC
>CAZIXL010000304.1:0-4596 GCA_964542885.1 uncultured bacterium | reverse complement strand
CGCCCATGGCGCGCGTCACCCCAGGTGCCCCAGGCCCGCGTTGCGGAACGTCGCGCGGACGGCCTCGGGGACCGATTCGAGCGTGAGCGTGCGGCGCTGGCCCTTGAGCGCCGCGTCCAGCGCGAGCAGCACCTGCACGCCGGCGCAATCCAGGTGGCGGAGCCCCGACAGGTCGATCCGGACGCCGCCCTTCGCGGCCGCCAGCGCGTTCGCGGCGTCCTGCAGCGCGTGCGCGCGCGCGGCGCCGACGACGCCTTCGAGCGCCACGCGGCTGTCCCCGCCCGCGCGCTCGATCCGGAAACCGCCGGGCGCTTCCTGCTTTCCGCTGCGAGCCATGCCGGTCCCTTTCCGCTAGAAGAGGACGTCGTCCACCGCGTCGCCCGCGGGCGCCGCGGGCGCCGCGGCCCCTTCGGCCGCCGCGACGGCGTGAACCGCCTCGCCCCCGCCGGCCACGCCGAAGCCCAGGCCGGACGCGTTCACGAACAGCGACACCCGGAACAGCTCACCGGTCGAGCAACGGAACGTGCACGCGAGGTCCTGTTCGTCCCGGTCCTTCGCGTCGCCGTCGTCGGTGGCCACCTCGGGCAGGCCCATGCGCAGCTCGAACCCGCGCGACATGAGCGAGGCGCGCATGCGCCCGGAGATGGTGTTCGCGAGCTCGCCGAGCACCTCGTTGGCGCCGTCCTCGAACGTGATCTCGCGGCGCACGATCTGGCTGCCCATGCGCTCGACCTCGGCGCGGCCGCTCGCGATCGTGGTGCGCACCATCGCGCCCGACGTGGTCTCGACGAGCGTCACGTGCGCCTCGACGCCGCGCGGCCCCTCGACGTCGTCCCCGACCACCGCGATCTCGCTGCCCATCATCACGCCGATCGTCTGCTGCGTCGCCGTGACCAGCTCGGAGCGGAGGCCCTCGCGCACGATGTGGCGCAGGCGCTCGAACGGGCTCTGCTCGCGCAGCACCACGCGGCGGAACTCGTCCACGAAGTTCTGCGGGATGAAACTCTTGCGCACGACGCCCGCGAACCGGGCGAGCTTGTCGGCCGGGACCTCGGCCTCGTTCGTGAGCAGGTAGAACTGCGGCGGGTTCGAACCGGCCTCGAACGCCATGCGCCGGATCACCTCGACGAGCATGTCCTCGCTCATGAGCGGCAGCCCCTCGGCCAGGCAGACGACCGTGGGCCGGGGCGAGGCGTCGCGGTACGCGATCGCCGCGTTGGTGCTCGAGCCCTCGTCCAGGATCTCGAAGCTGCCCTCGAGCAGGGGCTTGGCGAACGCGAGGAAGTTCGGGTCGGCGTCCACCATGAGCATGCTGTTGATCGAGCGGTTGGACTGGCGCTGCCGCCACTGCGCGACGCGGATCAGCAGGTTCTTGATCCGCGGCAGCACCTCGACCGGGTTGATGGGCTTGAGCAGGAAGTCCGCCACGCCCAGCGCGACCATGCGGTGCACGTTGTCGCGCGTGCCCGAGGCCGTGATGCAGATCACCGGGATGTCGGGGCGCACCGGCGACTGGCGGATCGCCGACAGGCAGTCGGGACCGCTCAGGATGGGCATGTCGATCTCGAGCACCACGAAGTCGGGATCCGCCTGCTCGAGCTGGTTGAGCGCGATGAGCCCGTTGTCCGCCTCGATCACGTCCACGTTCACGTGGCTCAGGAGGCGCTTCACGACGCCCCGCGCGGAGCGGTCGGGATCGACGACGAGGGCTTTCATGGGCCGGTCCGCTCCGCCTCAGAACAGCTCGATGTCGCCCGAATCGAGCGACTGCTGCTGGACCACCTTGCGCGTCGCCACCCGCAGCTCGTTGCGGTAGTGCTCGAGGCGCCCGAACAGGGCGTCGAGCTCGGCCGTGGTCACGAACGGCGGCGTGTGATGGGCGGTCGGGTTGACGACGGACATCTCGACCGAGAACTCGTGGACGGTGCGCAGCCGGCGGTTCACGTGCTGCAGCAGCTGGGTGGCCATGTCCTCGAACTGCAGGCTCTGGATCGTCGTACCCGCCGTGGCGTTCATGCCCTCGGCGATGCGCGCGAGCGCGGCGAGCGGCTCCTCCGCCGCCGCGCCGGTGCCCGCGGAGGCGAGCGTCCGGTTGAGCTCCGTGGTGCCGGTCGTGATCACGCGGAACGCTCCCGAGAGCTTCTGGGCCGCGTCCGTCAGGATGCCGCGCAGCTGTTCGAGGTCGTCGGCCACCACGTGGAACTCGTCGTTGAGCGTGGCGTGGACTTCCTCGCGCAGCAGCTGCAGGCGCTCCGAGAGCTCGCGCGTGAGGCCGAGGTACTGCGCCAGGGCCTCTTCGTGGCTGGCGGGAGGCGGTCCGACCGGGTTGTCCGACATGGTTCCATCCACACGCGAGGGAGAGGATTCGGGGCGAACGGCCGGGGGCGCCGGCCGGCTTCGGGTCGCGATCGATCAGGACTTCGGCACGACCTTGCCGATGACCTGGAGCAGCATCTCGGGGTTGAACGGCTTCACGAGCCAGCCGGTCGCGCCCGCCGCCTTGCCCTGCGCCTTCATGTCGGCCTGGGACTCGGTGGTGAGCATCAGGATCGGCACGAACTTGTATTCCTCGCGCGCGCGCACGGCCTTGATGAACGAGAGCCCGTCCATGACGGGCATGTTCAGGTCCGTGATGATCAGGTCGACGGGCTGGCCGGTGAGCTTCTCGAGCGCTTCCTGCCCGTTGCCGCCCACCAGCGGTTCGAACCCGGCCTGCTTCAGCGTGTACGAGACCATCTCCCGCATCGTCGCGGAATCGTCCACCACCAGAGCCGTCTTGCTCACGGGACAACCTCTCGTTGCCAAGCCCTTCGGCTTGTGTCGGCCCGACGCGTCGGGCGCTTCCCGGACGGGAAGGCGCGTGGCACCAGGGCCCAGTATCGAATCCGGCGCGGGTTCCTTGAGGGCCGGCGGTACCCGGCCCCGGGATCGTTCCGGGCGGTCAATCTGCCAGCATGCGCAGCACTTCCGCGGGAATGTCGTTCAGGGCCAGCGTGCGCTCGGCCCCGCCGAGGGCGATCGCCTCCCGCGGCATGCCGAACACGACGCAACTCGCCTCGTCCTGGGCGATCGTGCGGGCGCCGGCCCGGCGCATCGCCAGCATGCCCTTCGCGCCGTCGGCCCCCATCCCGGTCAGGATCACGCCGACCACGTTCGCGCCCAGCTCGCCGGCGCACGAATCGAACAGCACGTCCACCGAGGGGCGGTGCCGGTTCACGGGCTCGCCCTGGAAGACCTCGACCGAGTACACGGCACCGCTGCGCTTCACGCGCATGTGGAAGTTGCCCGGCGCGATCAGGACGTGGCCGGGCAGGATGCGGTCGCCGTTCTCGGCCTCCTTCACGCGGACCTGGCACAGCGAGTCGAGCCGCTCGGCGAACGAGCGCGTGAAGTTGGCCGGCATGTGCTGGACGATCACGATCCCGGGCGTGTCCGGCGGCAGCGGCACCAGGAACTCGCGCAGGGCCTCGGTCCCGCCCGTGGACGCGCCCACCGCGATCACGCGGTTCGTGCTCTTGAGCAGCGCGCCCGAGACGGGAGCCGCCGCCCGGCTCGCGGGGGGCGGCGCGCCCGGCTTCGGGGCGCGCACGCGGGCGCGGGCGGCCGACTTCACCTTTTCGATGATCTCGTCGGCCAGCTCGAGCGTCCCCGTGAGCACGTCGAGGCGCGGCTTGGTCACGAAGTCCACCGCGCCCAGCTCGAGCGCGCGGAGCGTGGTGGCGGCGCCCTGCTCGGTCAGCGACGAGACCATCAGCACCGGCATGGGGCGCGCGCGCATCAGCTTCTCGAGGAACGACAGGCCGTCCATGCGCGGCATCTCGACGTCGAGCGTGAGCACGTCGGGACTGAGCGCCTTTATCTTGTCGCGCGCCCCGAACGGGTCGCCGGCGACACCCACGACCTCGAGCGCGGGATCCCGCGAGAGGATGTCCGACAGCAGCTGCCGCATGACGGCCGAGTCGTCGACGATGAGCACACGCGTCCTGGCCATGAATCGCTCCCTGCTAGAAGAGTTCCACCGCGCCGTCCTGCGGACGGACGAGGTCGCGCCGGATCTCGAGGTCGTACCGTGATTCCTCGCGCGCCAGGTCGCGGGCCACCGCGTCGCCCAGGGCGCGAACCAGCGCCTTGCCCGTGTCCGTCGTGAAGATCACTTCGACCGGCGCGCTCCCGCCCAGGCGCGAGCTGACGATGGGAATGTTCTCGGCCTGCAGGAATTCCTTCACGAAGCCCGCGTTCCGCCGCGGCACGTCGGGGCTCAGGCCCGCGTCCGACAGCACGTGGGCGGCGCCGAACACCTTGGCCTGCAGCCGGCGCCGGTCCGCGCCGAGCTTGAGCAGGTCGTTGATGAGCACTTCCATCGCGTTCACGCCGAAGCGCGTCGGCATGTTCTCGTCGGGCAGGCCGTCGGGCAGCATGAAGTGGTTCATGCCGCCGACGCGCAGCACGGGGTCGTACAGGCACGCGCACACGCACGAGCCGAGCACCGTGCGCAGCCGCACCGGGTCGCGGCTCGCGCGCACGCCGCCGATGATCACGTTGAGCCGCCCCAGGTCGCGCACGTCGGTGCCCGCACGGCGCGCGGGCGCGGGCGCG
>CAZIXL010000303.1:0-4609 GCA_964542885.1 uncultured bacterium | reverse complement strand
CCGCGTGGCGGCCGAGCTGGCCGCCGAGCTGCGCAAGGCGCCCGGCGTGGCGCGGGTGCGGGTGCTGGGCGGCGCGCCGCGCACGCTCACCATCGCGCCCGACCCGGCGCGCATGGCCGCGGCGGGCGTGACCGTGGACCGGCTGACGATGGTGCTGGGCGGCGCGGGCCTCTCGCTGCCGGCCGGCGACGTGATCGGCGGCGACACGCGACGCGAGCTGCGCGCGGAGTCCCCGCTCGCGAGCGCCGAGCAGATCCGCGCGCTGATGGTGCCCGCGGGCAACGGCCGCCCGGTGCGGCTGTCCGAGCTCGCGACCGTCACCGACGGGCCCGGCGAGCGCACCGACTTCGTGTTCCTCGGCGACCGCGAGCACGGCACGCGGCCCGCGGTCACGGTCGAGGTGTCGAAGCGACCCGGCGTGAACGCGACCGAGCTGGTGCGCGGCCTCCACGGCCGCGTGGACGCGCTGCGCCCCGCGCTGCTGGGCGGCATGGACGTGACCACCACGCGCGACTACGGCGAGACCGCGAAGCACAAGAGCGACGACCTGATGTTCCACCTGCTGCTCGCCACGCTGGCGGTGATCCTGCTGATCGCGCTGGCGCTCGGCCGCCGCGAGGCGGTGGTGGTGGCGATCGCGATCCCGGTCACGCTCGCGCTCACGCTGTTCCTGTACTCGTTCCTCGGCTACACGCTCAACCGCGTCACGCTGTTCGCGCTCATCTTCTCGATCGGCATCCTGGTCGACGACGCGATCGTGGTGGTGGAGAACATCACCCGCCACTTCGCCATGAAGGACTCGCGCGCGACCGACGAGCGCGTGGTCGAGGCGGTGGACGAGGTCGGCAACCCGACCGTGCTCGCCACCGTGGCGGTGATCGCGGCCATCCTGCCGCTGGCGTTCGTGGGCGGGCTGATGGGCCCGTACATGAAGCCGATCCCGATCGGCGCCTCGCTGGCGATGGTGTTCTCGCTGATCGTGGCGTTCATGGTGTCGCCGTGGGCGGCGCGCCGCGTGCTCAAGTCGACCGGCGGCCACGGCCACGACGAGCAGAAGGAGTCGAAGCTCGACACGGCCTACCGCCGGTGGATGGGGCGCCTGATCGACGAGCCGAAGCAGCGCTGGATCTTCTTCGGCGGCCTGGCCGGCCTGCTGGTGCTGGTCATGGGCCTGTTCGCCGTGCGGCTCGTGACCGTGAAGATGCTGCCGTTCGACAACAAGAGCGAGTTCGAGGTGCTGCTCGACATGCCGCCGGGCACGCCGCTCGAGCGCACGCTCGCCGTGGCGACGCGCCTGTCGGACGAGATCGCGAAGCGGCCCGAGGTCGAGGACTGGGTCGTCTACGACGGCCTGGGCTCGCCGCTCACGTTCAACGGCCTCGTGCGGCACTACGACTACCGCACCGACCCGCGCTTCGCGTCGGTGCAGGTGAACCTCGTGCACGCGAAGCACCGCAAGAAGCAGAGCCACGCGATCGCGCGCGAGGTGCGCCCCGAGCTCGAGCGCATCGCCGCCGCCGCCGGCGGGCGCGTGAAGGTGGTCGAGGTCCCGCCGGGGCCGCCGGTGCTCTCGACGCTGGTCGCCGAGGTCTACGGCCCGGACCTGAAGCAGCAGCGCGAGTACGCCCGCAAGCTCTACGGCGTGTTCAACGACACGCCCGGGGTGGTGGACACCGAGCTGATGCTGACCGAGAACCAGCCGCGCACGCGGCTCGTGGTGGACCGCGACCGCGCCACGCTCGCGGGCGTCGCGCCCGCGCAGGCGGCGGCCGCCACGATGACGCTGTACGGCGGCCAGACGGCCGGCACGCTGCGCGCGCCCGAGGAAGCCGAGACCGTGCCGATCCAGGTGCGCCTCTCGCCCGCCGACCGCGCGGACCTCTCGGCCCTCGGCGCCCTGCGCATGGGCCAGGGCCGCGGCACGCCGCTCTCCGAGATGACGCACGCGGTGCACGACTCGGTGGGCCCCGAGATCATGCACAAGAACCTGCGCCGGGTCGTGTACGTGCTCGGCGACGTGGCGGGCAAGGAGGAGGCGCCCGTCTACGCGATCGCCGCCCTGCGCCCGCAGGTCGACAAGCTCCCCGGGCCCGACGGCAAGCCCGTGCACCAGCTGAGCACGAAGCTGCCCGATTCGGACGAAGGCTGGTCGGTCAAGTGGGACGGCGAGTGGCACATCACCTACGAGGTGTTCCGCGACATGGGCGCCGCGTTCGCGGTGGTGCTGGTGCTCATCTACGTGCTCACCGTGGGCTGGTTCAAGAGCTTCACGACGCCGCTCGTGATCATGCTGCCGATCCCGCTCTCGCTCGTCGGCATCCTGCCGGCGCACGCGCTGGTCGGGGCGTTCTTCACCGCCACGAGCATGATCGGCTTCATCGCCGGCGCCGGCATCCAGGTGCGCAACTCGATCATCCTCGTGGACTTCATCGAGCTGCGCATGGCGCAGGGGCTGTCGTTGCGCGAGGCGTGCATCGACGCGGGCGTGATCCGCTTCCGCCCCATGGTGCTCACGGCCGCGGCCGTGATCGTGGGTGGCGCGGTGATCCTGTTCGACCCGATCTTCCAGGGCCTCGCCGTGGCGCTCATCGGCGGCGCCTTCGCCGCGCCGGTGCTGAGCCGCGCCGCGGTCCCGCTCCTCTACTACCTGCTCAAGCGCGGCCGCGTCGAGGCCGCGGAAACCGTGCCCGCGCCGGCCGCCCCGGCGCCCCGTTCCGAGCCCGCGGAGGTGGGTGCCCGATGAAGATGATCCTGATCTACGCCGACGCGACCCGCCTCGAGGCGGTGCGCCGGTGCCTCAAGGAGCTGAACGCGCCCGGCTACACGGTGATCCCGATCGAGGAGGGCGCCGGCGCGACCGGCGTCCACACGGGTGACCGCATCCACCCCGGCGCGCTCGCGCTGGTCATGGTGATCGTCGACGACGCCATGGCCGACCCGATGTTCGACGAGCTGGTGCGCCGCCGCGACGGCGTGGGCGACCACATGTCGAAGCTGTTCATGATGCCGGTCCTCCGGCAGGCCTGATCCCGGGACGCGGGACGTCCGCGCCCCCGGCGGTTTCACCCGAAAGGAGTGCAGATCCCCATGCGAGTCGACGAAGCCCTGCGCGCGATCGCCGGTTTCTTCGTGATGCTGTCCGTCGCCCTGGGCGTGTGGGTGAACCCATGGTGGTTCGCCTTCACCGCGTTCGTGGGCCTGAACCTCTTCCAGAGCGCCTTCACCAGGTGGTGCCCGATGATCACGATCCTCAAGAAGGCCGGCCTGCGCGCCTGAGCGGCACGGACGCGGCCGGCAACGCGCGAGGCGGGCGGGACCGCGAAGGTCCCGCCCGCCTCGTCGCTTCCGGGATCGCGCTCAGCCCTTGCGCAGGCTCGAGAGCATGCCGTCGAACTCCTTCGCGGCCGCCTTCACGGTCTTCGCGGGACCGGTGAACTTGAAGAACACGTTCCCGTTCGGGCCGTCGACGATCGCGCCCATCAGCCGCCAGTCCTTCTTGGTGCCCGAGGACTCCATCATCGGGCCCGACGGCGCCAGGAAGTCGCCCTCCACCTCCACGATCTTCACGCTCATGCCGCCGCAGGTCCGGGTCGAGCGCTCGATGCTGCCGTGCTTGTCGAACTGGCCGATCCAGCGGTCGATGTTCGCGTCCGCCTCGCCGCCCTGCGACGGGCCGAAGTAGAAGACCGCGCATTCGCCGGCCTCGCCCCCGCCCTGCGACGGCACGTCGTAGGTCGCGAGTCGCATCTGGCTCTCGCCGCGGTTCTGCCAGCGCGAAGGCACGTCCCAGTCGATCCCGACCGACGCCGCCTCGCCCGAGGCGACCTGCGGAACGGGCGTGGTCTCGGGCGGCATGCCCGGCACGGCGGACGACGCTGCAGGCGCCTGGGCCGGGGCCACGGTCTTCTGCCCGTAGGCGCCGGCGAAGAAGGCGGCGATCACGAGGAGCACGGTGACGATGGTGCGAACGTTCATGGGCGGGAATCTCCCGGTCGGGGTTTGGGTCGGCCGCAAGGGCGCCCAAGATACCGGGCGCCGCCCGCTCCGTCACGTGGGACGACGTCCCGCCGGTCAGGTGCCCGGGTCGGCCTCGAGCCCGAGCGCCCCGAGCGCCGCGGGCAGGGCCGCGACGCCCGTCACGGCGGCGCGGGCCGCGCCGGCGGGCTCGCCCTCGACGAGGCGCACGCGGACGCCCTCGAACACCACGTCCGCCCCGCCGTCCTCGCGGGGCGTGAGCGTGGCGTCGAAGAAGTCCACGTAGCCCATCGCCGCGCTCACGACCGCGGGCACGCGCACGTCCACCCGGGACAGCCCGCGGGCGCCGTTCGCGTGCGTGCGCACGGCGGCATCGGCGGGCACGCGCAGCGCGATCGGCGTGCGATCCTCGATCAGGAACGGCAGGCCGTCGTGGGCGGGGAAGAGCAGCTTCATCGCCAGCGCCTCGCCGTCGGGGCGGCGACGCCCGAACTCGACCGGCCCCGTCAGCGGGTGGCCGCGCCGCCGCGCCTCGCCGGCGAGGCGGTCGATGCCGGCCACGCGCAGCGCGAAGTCGGTCACGCCGTCGGGCCCCGCGAGCCCGGGCAGGAAGCGCCGTGCGAGCGCGGACGAC
>CAZIXL010000302.1:0-4618 GCA_964542885.1 uncultured bacterium | reverse complement strand
GCTGGTTGACCTTGATCGGGAACACGCCGCGGTAGCGCCCGCGGTAGCCGTACTCGCGGATGGCGCTGTCGAAGCAGCCGAAAAGCTGCTTCACGCGGCTGTGCAGGATGTCGGAGAACCGCATGAGCAGCGGCATGCCGAGCCCGCGCCGCTGCAGGTCCTCGACCAGGTCGTAGAGGTCCACGCAACCGCCCTCGGGTCCCGAGGGCGTCACCTCGATGTGGCCCGCGTCGTTGATGCGGAAGTAGCCGCTCGACCAGCCGGCGACGTTGTAGAGCGACGCGGAATCCTTCGTGGTCCAGGCGCGGATTTCCTTCAAGTGCTTCGACCTCCTCGATCGGGGTGCGCGGAAGGCGTCGGGCGGCGTACGGCGGTCTCGTACGGGCCGCAGGTTAACGGGAAGCGCGGCGCGATGCGAGCAACTAATGGGCTCGGCGCCGCCGGATGTCGGCGGCGCCGCTCGCTTCGGACCAGCGGCCCGCGTCAGCTCGCGCGCCGGTTCGCGATCTCGCTCAGCCGCGCCGCGAGGGCCTGGAGTTCGGCCGAGGCCTCGTGCGACTCGGCCGCTCCCGCCGACGCCTGCTCCACCGCCTGCGCCAGGCGCGCGAGGCGCTCGGTGATCTCGCCGCTGCCGACGGCGGTCAGGTTGATGCCGCGGCCGATCTCGCTCGTCGTGGCGCTCTGTTCCTCGACCGCGCCGGCGATCGTCGTCGAGAGGTTGTTGATCTGCCGGACGATCCCGGCCACGTGCGTGATCGCCTCGACGGCCGCCCGCGCCTCGGCCTGGATCGAGCCGATGCGCTCCGCCACCTGCTCGGTGGCGCCGCTGGTCTGCGCGGCCAGTTCCTTGACCTCGTTGGCGACCACGGCGAAGCCCTTGCCCGCTTCGCCGGCGCGGGCCGCCTCGATCGTGGCGTTGAGTGCGAGCAGGTTCGTCTGGGCGGCGATCGAGCCGATCACCTTCACCACGTCGCCGATCTCGCGGCTGCGGTCGCCCAGGCTCGCGATCGTGCTGCTGGCGTTCTCGGCCGCGCGCACGGCTTCGCCGACGACCTCGGCCGCCGTGGCCGCGCTCTTGGCGATCTCGCCGATGCTGGCCTCCATCTCGGTCGCCCCTCCGGCCACGGTCTGCACGGACGATCCCACCTGCTGCGCGGCCTCGACGGCGACGTTCGCGTCGTGCGACGCGGCGTCGGTCCCGCGGCGCATCCGGTCGCTCGTGCCCGCGAGCTCGGTGGCCGAGGCCGCCAGGCGGGTGGCGCCCTCGCGGACCTCGTCGAGGATCGCACGCAGCTCGGCGGCGGCGGCGCGCTCGCGCTCTTCGGCCTCGATCCGCTTCGTGATCACCTCCCAGGTGACCATCGAGCCGATCCACTGCCGTTCGTGGTCGAACACCGGCGCGATCGTCTGCTCGATCGTCTCGGGCCCGACGCGGATGCGGCCCTTGCGCACCGGGTGCGCGGGGTCGGCCAGCAACTGGCGCTGGTGCTGCGGGTCGCGGTGGAACACGTCGATCGACGAGCCCACCATGCGATCGACCGGGATCGGCAGGTGCGACTGGAGCCCGCGCAGGATCGACTGCGCCGACGGATTGACGTAGCGCAGGACGTTCCCGGCGTCCGCGTAGAGCACCGCGGCCTGCGCGCCGTCCATGAGCTGGCGCATCAGGTGCAGGCCGCGCCGGTCGGCGGCGATCTCGCGCCAGTCCACGCGCGACGCCTGCAGCGCCTCGCGCACGCCGGCCATGGCCCGGTTCAGCGCCCCGGCCATCGCCCCGATCTCGTCGCCGGTCCGCACGACCATGTCGCGCGTGAGGTTCCCGGCCGCCAGCTCCTCGGCGAAGTCGACCACGTCGCGCAGCGGGCCCACCACGGCGCGCGTGGTCGTGAGCGCGACGGCGACCACGACGAGCACGACCAGCGCGACCAGCGCGAAGTTCACGACGCTCGATCGCGCCAGCGAGGTCTCGGTCGCGCGATGGGCCGCCGCCGAGGCCGCCTCCACGTCGTGCGCGTAGCCGCCGACGGCCTGGATCACCTCGTCGCAGGCCGCGTCGTACTCCGCCATGACGCGGTCGCCCTCGGTGCGCGACCGGCCGTAGGCGCGGGTCATGCGCAGGCCGGTGTCCAGCATGGACGGGAGCGCCGCGCGCATGCGCTCGATCGTCTTCCGCCGCTCCGGCGAACCGGCCGCGAGCGACGCGAGCGAGTCGAGGTCGGCGTTCGCCTTCGCGAGGCACTCGCGCGCCTCGGCGATCGAACCCTCCTCCTGCGTGAGCGAGGCGTCGGTCAGGAACTGCCAGACGTTCGCGACCTGGAGCTGGAGGTCCTTCGCGAGGTGCACCTCGCGCAGCCGCCCCTCGAACGCGACGCTGGCGCGCCGGAAGCCGCCGAACGTCGAGGTGACGAAGACGGCGTTGACCACGACGAGGGCGGCGACGACGGCGAACGCGCCGTGGATCCGGGCGCGCAACGAGAGCTGCGAGATCGAGACGGTCATGTCCGGCATTCTCGGCGCGGCATCGCGGTGAAATGAGGGCCGAACACGAAAATTCCCTGCGCTCCGCCTGGCGCGGACGCGTTCTCGGGCGGCGAAACCCGGCGCTCGTCGCCCCGCACCTGACGACCGGCATTTGCGGGCGCGCGCTGTGGCCCGGCGGCCGGGGCGCGTGGCATCATGCGCCGTCCGATGCCATGCACCGTTCGTTGCGAAGGAGTCCACGATGCCCGAGCAGCCCGCCGAGAAGCCCGAGACCGCCGCCGCGGGCGAGCCGCACAAGCCCGCACCCGAGCCTGCCGACCACCTCGTCACGACGCGCCACTCCGTGCGCGTCGGCGGACGCGAACTCGCCTACACCGCGACCACCGGCACGATGGTGCTGCGCGAGGAGGCCGAGAAGAAGGGCGAGCACGAAGGCGCCTCCGACGGCGAGAAGCCGCGCGCCACGGTGTTCTTCGTCGCCTACGCGCTCGAGAACGCGCCCGACGCGGCGAAGCGACCGGTGACGTTCGCGTTCAACGGCGGGCCCGGCTCCTCGTCGGTGTGGCTGCACCTCGGGGCGCTCGGCCCGCGCCGCGTCGTGGGCGACGAGGCGGGCCACCTCACGCGGCCGCCCTACCGGCTCACCGAGAACGAGCACACGCTGCTGGCCGAGTCCGACCTGGTGTTCATCGATCCGGTGAGCACGGGTTTCAGCCGGCCCGTGTCGGGCGAGAAGGCGAGGGACTTCCACACCTTCAAGAAGGACATCGCCTCGGTCGGGGACTTCATCCGGCTCTGGTGCACGCGCTACCGGCGCTGGCCGAGCCCCAAGTTCCTCGCCGGCGAGAGCTACGGCACGACGCGCGCCGCCGGCCTGGCCGAGTACCTGCAGGAGCGGCACGGGATGTACCTCAACGGCATCCTGCTCGTCTCGTCGGTGCTCGACTTCCAGACGCTCGAGTTCCTGCCGACCAACGACCTGCCGAACGTGCTCTACCTGCCCGCCTACGCCGCGACCGCCTGGTACCACCAGCGCCTCGCGAAGGAGCTGCAGGAGGACCTGCGCCGCACGCTCGACCAGGTCGAGGCGTTCGCGGTCGGCGAGTACGCGACCGCGCTGCTGCGCGGCGACGCGCTGCCGGCGGCCGAGCGCACCGCGGTGGCCGCGAAGGTCGCGCGCTTCACCGGCCTGTCGCAGGACTACGTCGAGCGCGCGAACCTGCGCCCCGAGATCATGCACTTCTGCAAGGAGCTGCTGCGCGACCAGCGACGCACCGTCGGCCGGCTCGACAGCCGCTACACGGGCGTGGACCGCGACGCGACCGGCGGCGAGATCGCGACCGATCCCAGCTTCGGCGCGGTCATGGGCCCCTACACGGCGACGCTCAACGACTACGTGCGCGGCGAGCTGGGGTTCGAGAGCGACCTGCCGTACGAGATCCTGAGCTTCAAGACGAACGAGGCCTGGCGCTTCGAGCACGACAACCGCTTCGTCGAGGTCGTCGAGTCGCTGCGCAAGGCGATGACGATGAACCCCTTCCTCAGTGTGTTCGTCGCGAACGGCTACTTCGACCTGGCCACCCCCTACTCGGCGACCGAGTACACGTTCCGCCACCTCGGCCTGCCCGCCGAACTGCAGGGCAACGTCGAGATGGCCTACTACGAGGCGGGACACATGATGTACGTGCACCAGCCCTCGCTGGCGAAGCTCGGCAAGGACCTGTCGGCGTTCGTGCGGGCGGCGCTGCCGGCCTGAGCCGACCCGCATCGTGCGGGCCCCGGCCGCCGAGGCGCGGCCGGGGCCTTCGCGCGTGCAGTCCCGCGCCGGCCGCGCGCTGCGCCGGGCGAGGTTTTTCTTGGGCCGTGGGTGGGCCCGGCTGCTAAGGTGCCGCGACCATGGCCAACAAGAAGAGCTTCCTCCCGCCCATCGACTCGCCCGGCTACTACATCCTCCTCGGCGTCGTCGCGATCTTCATCCTCGGTCCGCTGGGCGGTATCACCGCCGCCTACATGAACTTCTCGCTCGGGTTCTTCGTCGGCGGGCAGGTGCTGGCCGGCATCCTCGGCAGCGTCGTCACCTACGGGTATGGCGCCGAGGGGAAGCATGGCGCCAACTACATGCAGACGATGGCCGCCT
>CAZIXL010000301.1:0-4619 GCA_964542885.1 uncultured bacterium | reverse complement strand
CTTCATGAAGTTCTTCACGAACGACCCGGGCATGCGGCTGGTGAACGCCGCCAAGTACCACCTGCCCGAATCGTTCGGCGGCGACGGCAGCTTCCTCGAATCGCACGTCGCGTTCGCGTTCCTGCTCGACTTCGTGCCCAACTGGCGGCTCGCGTACGGCGACACCGGCTTCATCCAGTACCAGGTGTTCGTGCCCGACACCACGGCGCGCGCGACCATGACCGAGGTGCTCGAGCGCTGTCGCCGGCGCGGGATCGTGTCGTACCTGGGCGTCTTCAAGCGCCACCGGCCGGACGAGTACCTGCTCTCGCACGGGCTCGACGGCTGGTCGCTGGCGCTGGACTTCAAGATCCCGCCTCGCGACCCGAAGCCGCTCTACGAACTGGCGCGCGAGCTGACCGACGTCGTGCACGCGGCCGGCGGCCGCTTCTACGCGGCCAAGGATTCCGTGCTCGACGCGCGGCAGTTCGCGCAGGGCTACGGCGAACGCCTCGAGCGCTTCCTCGCGATCAAGCGCGCCGTGGACCCGGGCAACCTGTTCGCGAGCGACCTCGCGCGCCGGCTGGGGCTCGTTCCCGCCGCCTGAGCGGGCCGCTTCCTCGTTCCGGCCGCAGCGGGCCTCTGGTACGTTTCGCGGGCGAGTCGGACCGGGCTCCTCGAACCGGGTCGGGAGTGTCCCAGCGTGTTCGCGCGCCGTGCCCTCGTCCTGCTGCTCCTGCTCGTCGCCCTGGCCCCGGCCGCACGGGCCGACGACGCGCGCGAAGCGCGCGCCCGCGCGCTCGTCGAGGAGGCGCGCACGCGCTACGCCGGGGGCGACTTCGGCCAGCGGCGGATCGCGATCCGCCTGCTCGAGGAGGCGGCGCGGCTGGAGCCGAAGGACCCGGGGACGCTCGAGGCGCTCGGCCGCGCGTACCTGGACGCGGGCTTCAACCACCTCGCGCGCGTCGCGTACGAGAAGGCCGTCCGCGCCGACTCGGGGAACGCCGAGGCTCAACTCGGGCTGGCGCTCCTCTACAAGCGCAACTGGCTTCGCTCGCTGGCGGACACGGACCTGGACCGGGCCGCCGCCTACGCGGGCGCGGCGGTCCGCGCGAGCCCCGGGCACTGCGAGGCGTCGGTCCTGCTGTCGGTGCTGCGCGTCGAGCGCGGCGACTTTCGCGGCGCCGGCGAGGTGATCTCGCGCGCGTTCGCCGCGGGCTGCGACTCGGCCGGCGTCTACCTGGCCGGTGCGTACCTGGGATTCCGCTCGGGGAACGGCGCACAGGCCGAGAGCCTGCTCGCGCTCGCCCGCGCGCGGCTGCCGCGCGACGTCTCGGCGCGCTTCGACGACGTCACGTTCATGCTCGGTACGGACCAGGCGGAGGCCTTCCGCGCGATGCTGCCCGCCGATCGCACGGCCTTCGCGGGGCGGCTCTGGGCGCGCAGCGATCCCGACCCGACGACCGACCTCAACGAGGCGCGGCTCGAGTACCACGCACGCGTCGCGCACGCGCTGCTCGTGTTCGCGGATCGCTGGAACCCGCGCTGGGACCTGCGCGCCGCGATGATGGTGCGCTTCGGCACGCCCGGCCGCGTGACGTACCTGCCGGTCGGGGTCGAGGACTCCCGGCCGCTGGGTACGGCGAAGGCGACGTGGACGAGTGCGGACCGGATGATGCAGCGCGAGATCTCCGAACCCGTGTCGGTGCCGATGAACGTGCAGGTGTGGGAGTACCCCGCACTCGGGATGACCGTGACGCTGCACGACCTGGTGCTCTCGCAGTCCTACGAGATGCCGCGCAGCGCCGCGGAGGAGATCGAGGCGACGCCGGACCCGAAGGTGGCCGAGGCGAACGGCATCGTGCTCGCACCCGGTGGGCTCGCGACCTTCTCGCCGCTGCTGCCCGGCGTGCGGCGGCTCGAGCTGGCGGAGCGCGTCTCGCGCTTCGACGCGGCGGGCGGCCCTCTGCTCCTCGCGCAGCTCGAGGCGCCGGGCAGCCCGGCCGACAGCCTGTTCGCCGACGGCGTGGTGCGCGATTCCGCAGGCGCCGTCGTCGCGCGCGGCAGCGTCCGGCTCGCGCCGTCGCGCTGCGACCCGGCGGAGCGGCGAACGGCGGAGTTCTCGTTCGCCCTGCCGCCCGGCTCCTACGAGCTGTGGTTCGCGGTCCGCGACGGCCGCGGCGGCCGCGGCGTCGCGCACGCGCGCGACCGCGTCGAACCCGCGCCGGCCGACCTCGCGTTGAGCGATCTCGTGCCGTTGTGCGGGCCGTACGAAGGCGCGGCCGGGGGCGCGGCCGTGAGGCTCGCGCCCAACGTGGGCGCGCGCGTGCCCGAGGGCGCGCCGCTGCACGCCTACTTCGAGGTGTACGGCCTGCGCGCGGGGGAGGACGGCCGCTCGCACTTCGACTACGTCTACGAGGTGCACGCGCTCGGTCGCGACGCGCGGCCCTGGTACGAGCGCCTGCTCCCGGGCCGCCCGCACGCGCGGCTGGCCGTGCACACCGAGGAGAGCGGTGTCGGATCGCTGCGGCGGCAGTTCATCCAGGTCCCGGTGGCGACGCTTCCGGCGGGCGAGTACCGGCTCGACCTCGCGGTGCACGACCTCGTGGCCGGCGGCCGCGCGACGCGCTCGCTCGTCTTCACGCGCTGAGGCACCGCGACCCTCCGGTCCGCGGGGGGCGGCGGCGCCGGCGTCCACCATCCGCGGGCGGATTCGGCGGTGATTTTGCGTGCTCCGCCCGCCGGTCACGCATACCCTCATGGGAGCGCGCTTCACCTCGTCACTCCACCCTCCGGAGGTCCCCGATGCGCCAGCGGTTCATCCTCTCTCCCGCGAACCCGAACCTCGAGCCGCCGATCGCGCGGCGCAACTTCCTCTCGCGGCTGTTCGCATTCGCGGCGGGGGGCGCCGGTCTCGGGGCGGCGCAGCGCGCCGGCGCCGCGCCGTCGGCGACGAGCGACGGCGATGCCTGGATCGGGGAGATCGCGATCGTCGCGTTCAACTTCGCGCCGATCGGTTGGGCGCTGTGCGACGGCCAGCTGCTGTCGATCCAGCAGTACACGGCGCTCTTTTCGCTGATCGGCACCTACTACGGGGGCAACGGCCAGACGACGTTCGCGCTTCCGGACCTGCGCGGCCGTGTACCGATTCACCAGGGCACCGGCCCCGGACTGCCCGGTTTCGTCATCGGGGAGCGGGCCGGGGAGCCCTACCACACGCTGATCTCCAGCGAGATCCCGGCGCACGCGCACTCGGTGCTCGGCAACGTGGCCAACGGCACCTCGGACTCGCCCGCGGGCGCGTTCCCGGCGCGCAATCCGGCCGGCATGCCGACGTACGCGACGACCGGCCCCGCTCCCATGGGGGCCACGTCGATCGCCGGCGGGAACCAGCCGCACAACAACCTGCAGCCGTACCTGACGCTGAACTTCATCATCGCCCTGCAGGGCATCTACCCCAGCCGCTCCTGAGCGAGGGGGAACGACACGATGACGAAGGCTCTCGGCAGGCTTCTGCCCCGCGGCGCGCTGCTCGCCGCCCTCTTCTCGCTCGCGGCGCCGGCCGCGCACGCGCAGTTCGTGGACTGGACCGACGTGAACTGGTCGTCGCCGTTGCTCTCGCGCGAGCAGGTCAACGGTCCGCTGGTGACGGCGTCGCTGTGGATGCCGCCGGGCTCGATGCCGGAGGCCATCGCGTGGTCGCCCGCGACCGGGGACCTGTTCTTCGGCGAGGGCAGCTGGACCGGCGCCCGGATCCGCCGCACCACGCCCGGCCTCGTCGCGCCCGTCACGATCGTCGACGGACAGAGCTGCATCCGCGGCCTGGCCGCCGACGCGAACACGGGCAGGGTGTACTGGACGACGAGCAACCTCGTGGACGGCTCGCGCGTGCACCGCTGCGATCCCGACGGTGCGAACGCCGCCGTGCTGTACGACTTCGGGAGCGGTACGAACCTGCGGGGCCTGGTCGTGGACGCCGCGGCCGGCTGGATCTACCTCGCGGACTTCGACGGCTCGCGCATCCTGCGCCTGAAGACCGACGCGAGCGTGCTCGAGACGTTCCTGACGCTCACCCCCGGGGCGGGCCCGTGGGGCCTGGTGCTCGACGCCGCGACGCAGCGCCTGTTCTGGTGCGAGTACGGCGCGGGCACGGTGAACGTGATCGGCACCAACGGCGCGGGGCGCACGACGGTCCTCACCGGGCGCGGCAATCCCACGCACATCGGCTACCTGCCGTACCCCGGCATCGCCGGAGGCGGCTACCTGCTGTGGTCGGAGGCCGCGGCAGGGGCGCAGCAGGTGGTGATCGCCCCGGCGGACGGCTCGGCGGCGTACACGACCGTGCTCGCCACCACGACGTACGGTGGCATCGCGTTCACCCCGGGCGGGCAGCTGGACATCGGCCCGTTCGTGGCGCCCGCCGAGCTGTCGCTGGCGGCGCCCGCGCCGAACCCGGCCACGCGCGCGAGCGTGATCGATTTCTCGTTGCCCGCCGAGCAGCACGCGCGGCTCGAGCTGGTCGACGTGCAGGGCCGGCGGGTCGCGACGCTCGTCGACGGCACGCTGCCCGCCGGGCGGCATCGCGCGAGCTTCGCTCCCGCCTGGGCGGCGAACCGGCCGGCGGCGGGCGTGTACTTCGC
>CAZIXL010000300.1:0-4624 GCA_964542885.1 uncultured bacterium | reverse complement strand
GAGCCTGCGTGGACGAGGCGGGTTCGATGTCGGGATCGGCTGGCGCGCGCGAAGAGAGGGAGGAGGTGATGCGGGGGCGCGCGCGATCGGGGTGGGAGGGTTCGCGAACGGGTCCGGCACGTGGCGGACCGCGGCCGGCCTCCCGGATCAGGCTGCGCGAGCGAGCGGGCGCCTCGGCGAGGCGCGCGAGCGAGGAGACCGGTGCCGGTGCGCTGGCGACCGCGACCGTCGGGCTCGTCGCCTGGGACTTGCCGTCGCGATGCGTCGGGCGCGGGTTGTGCGTCGCGCGGTTGTGCGCGTGGCGGGCGGGCCGCGCCGGGGGCACGGGCGCGTGCGCGCGATTCGGCGCCTGCGCGCGCAGCACGCTGGCGACGTGCGTCGCGCGGGCATGGCGGCGGGCGTGGTGCGCGCGGCGCACCGCGTGCGCGGAGTGCATTCGCCGCACGGACGCGGTCGCTTCGCGTGGCGCGCCCGATGCGCGAACATCGCGCGCGAGCGCGGTCGCGGGGACCAGTGCGATCGCGAAGGCGAGGAAGATGACGAGCCGCGAGAGAGTGCGCATGGTTCTCGATTGGCCGCCCCATCAATCGGCAGGCCGATCCGAAGGTGGATCGGCGTCCGGCGTTCGCCCGGCGGACGAACACGGCGCGGACTCTCGCACCGGCCACGATCGAATGCAGCAGGGAATGGACACGGCGAAGTGAATTCACGGTGAAGCGCCGGCCGGCCCGAATCGCGTCGCACCGGCGGGGGCGCAGGAGGCATCGACAGGTCTCGTGAACCGAACGCTCGCCGCCGCGCTCGTCCTCGGAGCCCTCGTGGCCGCTTCGACGGCCGCGGCTCCCAACCCCCCCGGGGGCACGCTGATGCACGGTGACTGCCTGCGCGAGTCGGAGTCGTTCCCGCAACTCGGGAAGGGCTCCCGGACGGTTCGCTTCTACCTGCCTCCCTCGTACCATGCCGACTCCGCGCAGGGCCGCCGCTACCCGGTGGTCTACCTCCTGCACGGCTGGCCGGGCTCGGACGGCAACTGGGTGACGATGGGGCACGCGTGCGAGACCGCGGACTCGCTCATCAGCAGCGGCGCGATCCCGGAGGTCATCCTCGTGTTCCCGAATGGCGCAGGCCCGGGGTTGCTCGGGCGCTCCCTGTGGCTCGACTCGTGGGACGGCAAGGTTCCGCTCGAGAGCTGGCTGTCGAGCGGGCTCGTGGCCTGGGTCGACTCGACGTTCCGCACCCGCGCCGACGCGCGCGATCGTGCGGTGATCGGGCTCTCGGACGGCGGCACGGCCGCGTTCAACCTGGCGATCTCGCATCCCGGGGTGTTCGGCGCGGCGGCCAGCCACAGCGGCGAATTCCTGCTCGAGCGCAGCCTCGGCGACGGCGGCGTGGTGGGACCGGAGCCGGGCGCCAGCGCGTTCCTGCGCCGCAACAGCCCCGCCGTGCGGATCCGCGACCACGTCCCGTCGGCGCGCGAGCAGGTGTTCTACTTCGACTGTGGCCTCGCCGACGAGTCGCTCGCCGACAACCGCGCGTTCGACATGGAGCTGGACTCGCTCGGCGTGCGGCACACCTACCACGAGTTTCCCGGCTCGCACGAGTGGGGCTACTGGCGGCGCCACCTGCGCGAGTCGCTCGAGGCGGTCACGCGGGACATGCGCGCTCCCGGGTCCGAGCGGGCGTCGGGGCGTTGACCGGAAGCCTCGCGCGGGCGCCGCGCCCGCTGACCCGCCGCCAGCGCCGGCTCGCGTTCGCGGTCGCGCTGGTCGCGGATCTCGTGCAGGTCGCGCTGCTGCCGCTCTTCTCGAGCGGCGTCGGCTCGCCGTTCGACTGGGGCGTGGACCTGGTCGCGGCCATCGTGCTCGTGCGCACGCTCGGCTGGCACGTCGCGCTGCTGCCGACGTTCGTGGCCGAACTGCTGCCGTTCGTGGACCTGTTCCCCACGTGGACGGTCGCGGTGTGGATCGCCACGCGGGGTCGCGCGGACGCTCCCGGTGGTGCCGTGCCGGCCGGCGACTGAGCCGGGCGGCCGCGGGCTACGGGCAGTAGGGCCCGGCCGAGAGCACGTCGTCCCCGCCGAAGAACGCGCGTGCCCACATCGCCAGGTCGGCGACCGTCACGGCTCCGTTCCCGTCGAGATCGGCGCGGCTGGGGTTCGTGCTGCCGAAGTAGTCCGCGGCCCAGCCCGACAGATCCGCCGTCGTGAGCCCGCCGACGCCGTCGCGGTCGAGGATCGCGACGCTCACGCCCCCGAGCAGGACCCCGTCCGCGTAGATCCGCAGGCAGCTCGGCGGATCAGCCGGCGACAGCCCACCGCTCGCGCTCCCCATCACCGTGAACTGCGCCACGCCCGCCGCGTCCGTGGTGGCCCGCACCCAGTGCAGGGGACAGTTCACCGACAGGCCCGGGTCGCCCTGGTCCTCGGCGAGGCGGACGTCCGCGCACGCCGAGAAGTCGAGGACGACGTCGGCACCCGCGACGGGCGCCGCGGAGAAGTCCCGGACCGTCACCACCACCGTCCCCGTGGCGGCGTCGGGCCCCGCAGGGCCGCGCGCCACGAGCGTGACGTGGGCGGGAATCGTCGAGTTGTTGCCGGGCGGTGTGTCGGCGAGCGCGGGTGCACTCGCGAGCGCGGCGGCCAGGAGGGCCGCAGCCAGGCGGGGGAGAACCTTCATGGAGAGCCTCCGCGGTGTGCCGGTGTGCCGGGGGAATCGCCCCGAGGCTACGCCCCCGCGGGTGTGGCGGCCATGCCGAATCCGCCCGTCTGGCCGGGGCCCGGCGGGGAGGAGTAGCTTCCGGGACTCCATCCCGCGAACCCGAACGATCCGCTCCGGAGGCTGTCATGCGAGCCCAAGCTCCCGCGCCGGCCGTGCTCGCGGCCGCGCTTCTCGCTGCCGCGATCCTGGCGGCGCCGCCCGCGCCCCGCGCCGAAACCGAGGTCGAAGCCCTGCAGAAGAAGGTCGACGCGCTGCAGAAGTCCGTGGACGACCAGCGCTACGACTTCGACCAGCTCATGAAGAAGGTGGACGACGTCCTGTGGTTCGACCGCGTCGGCGACGTGGCGATCGTGGACAAGGTCTACCTCACCGGTCCGCCGAACCCGCACGAGGATCCCACGTACGGCATCGCCAACGAGCGCCACCCGTTCCGCTTCTGGTGCTACACGTTCGTGCCGCGCAAGCTCGGCGCGAAGAAGGCGCCGCTGCTCGTGCTGCCCCACGGCGGCGTGCACGGCGACTTCACGACCTACCACACGCACATCATCCGCGAGCTCATGGACCAGGGCTACGTCGTGATCGCGCCCGAGTACCGGGGCTCGACCGGCTACGGCAAGGGCTACGAGCAGGCGATCGACTACGGCGGGCTGGAGGTCGACGACTGCCTCGCGGCGCGCGATTGGGCCGTCGACAACCTGCCCGTCGACGGCGCCCACGTCGGCATCGTCGGCTGGAGCCACGGCGGGCTGATCGCGCTGCTGTCGGTGTTCGACCACCCCGAGAAGTACCAGGCGTGCTACGCGGGCGTGCCCGTGTCGGACCTGGTCGCGCGCATGGGCTACCAGACCGACGACTACCGCGACCTGTACTCGGCGAAGTACCACATCGGCGAGACGGCGAACGAGAACGTGGACGAGTACCGCCGGCGCTCGCCGGCCTGGAACGCCGCGAAGCTCCGCACGCCGCTGCTCGTCCACACGAACACGAACGACCGCGACGTGAACTCGATCGAGGTCGAGGAGTTGATCGCCCAGCTCAAGGCCGCGGGCAAGGACTTCGAGTACAAGATCTACAAGGACGCGCCGGGCGGCCACAGCTTCAACCGCATGGACCACGCGGTCGCGCGCGAGTCGCGCAAGGACGTCTGGGCGTTCCTCGCGAAGCACCTCAAGTAGGCCGTCCGCCGGCGCGTCCGCACGCCGGGCGCGCCGGAACGCCCTTGCGGATGCCCGCCGGCGGATTCAGCCTGGCCGCACAACCTGCAGCCCTGCTGCACCTGCGTGCCCCGAAGACCTCAAAAGGTCTTCGGGGCACTCCTGTTTCATAACTTTTCGTTGACGATGAATCGTCTCCGGCGTTTGACTGGCCGCTCCCGCAGACGTTCGTCAAGAACCCCTCGCCAGAAGGAGACACTGGTCCCCACTCCCCGGGCCTCGAGCCCGAAACAACCCAGCCAGTCGCATGTTCTCACTCCGGTTGGCGCCACGTCCCGGCGCCCCCCACTCCACTGGAGGCAGACCATGTCCCAGCGAACGTGGATCTCACGCATCCTCACGCTCGCGGCAGCGCTCGTCCTCCTCGCGCTGCCAGCCCTCGCGTCGGGAGCTCCGCCGCGCGTCATTCCCGGCGAGCTCATCGTGAAGTACAAGCCGAACGCGACCCCGACCACCCGCGGCAACTTCCGCCAGCAGATCCATGCCCTGCGGCTGCACGACTTCAGCCGCTTCAACATGGAGCACGTGAAGTTGACCGACATGACCACCGAGGAGGCGATCCGCCTCTACTCGAGCGATCCCAACGTCGAGTACGTCGAGCCCAACTACGAGTGGACGATCGACGTCACGCCCAACGACCCGCGCTTCCCCGAGCTGTACGGCATGCACAACACGGGGCAGACCGGCGGCACC
>CAZIXL010000299.1:0-4646 GCA_964542885.1 uncultured bacterium | reverse complement strand
GCGCCACCTCGCCGCGATCGAGCGGTTCGTGGGTCGCGCCATCCCGCGCGTGCTCCTGCCCGACTTCGACTACAAGCTGAGCCCCTCGCAGCTCCAGCAGACGGTGATCTACGACGACGAGCGCGTGCGCAGCGCGCGCCGCGCGGCGATGAGCAAGGTGGCGCCCTACGCCGCCGCGCGCCTGGGCTCGCCCGCACGCACGCCGGCCGTGCCGGCCCGCACCGCGGTGCCCGCATCGGGCTCGGCCCGCCCGGTGGCGCCCGCCGCCCCGGCGGCCGCCCGCTCGAAGCCCGCCCCGGCCGCCCCGGTGGCCCGGACCAAGGTCGCCGCGTCCACGGCCAAGGTGGCAAGCCGCCCGAGAGCCGCGGCCCGGCCGCATCCACCCGGCCGGAAGGCGGGCGCGACGCCCCGGCGAAAGCCGGCCGCGCACGCGACGCCGAAACCCAAGAAGTGAAGTGAACGGCCCGGGGCAAGTGCCTCGGGCCGTTTCGCCTGGCTCGTCCACGGAAGCTCGCGGCCCCCGCCCGTGACGGGGCGATCCAAGGCCTCCCGGCCGCACCCGACGGCGGGTTGCGACGCTGGGGAGCCCTGTCCGCGATCCTCGGCGGCCGGCCGGCCGACTCAGCCGGTTCGGTCGGCCATCCGGTCCCGCGCCAGGGCGAAGCCGGCCTCGGCCGCGGCGGCGTCGGCGGCCATGACCTGCAGCTGCTCGGGGCTGCCACCGCCCTTGCCGCGGGTGGCCGCGAGCAGGTCCGGCAGCAGCGCCTTGAGGTCGGGACCCGCCCCCTTCGCACGGACCGCCACCACGACCGGGTCGGGTGCGCCGGCCGCGCTCACGGCCCAGGGCGCGCCGGCGCTGAGGCACGCGAGCGCGAGCGCGAGCGCCTCGTCGCGGGCGCGCTCGGCCGCCCACTCGGCCACGCCGTGCGGCGGGTCGCCCACGCGCGCGCGGGCCTCTTCGGCCAGCCGCTTCGCGTTCAGCTCGCGCAGTTGCCTGGCGAGCGCGTCGCGCTCCTCGAACGCGCGCTCGAGGTGCGCGATCAGGTCGCGGTCCTTGAGCGTCCGGCGCTTCGCGGCTTCGAGCAGCGCCTCGGTCCGCCACGCGTGGTCGCGCAGCGCGCGCGCGCCGCAGAGGAAGGCGACGCGCACGTTGCCGCGCACCTTCTCCCAGCCGGTGATCTTGATCGCCCCCACCTCGCCGGTCCGGCGCGTGTGCGTGCCGCCGCAGGCGGACAGGTCCCAGTCGGGCACCTCGACGATGCGGATGCGCCCCTCGACCTTCGGGGGCTTGCGCAGCGCGAAGCGCTGCACGCCCTCGGCGTCGGTCCAGTGCAGCCGCAGCTCGCGGTCCTCCCACAGCACGCGGTTCGCCGCCTCCTCGACGCGGCCGACCAGGGTCCAGTCGATTTCGGCGAGACCCAGCTCGATCACGCTGCGCTCGGCGCCGAGCGTCGAGGACAGCGTCGCGGCGCCGGCGACGCGCTCGAATGCCGCCGAGAGCACGTGCTGGCCCGTGTGCTGCTGCATGTGGTCGAAGCGGCGTTCCCAGTCGATCTCGCCGGCGACGGCGCCGCCCGGCAGTGTCGGTCCGTCCACGACGTGCCACACGCGGCCGTCGTCCGCCGCCTGCACGTCCACGACGGGAAGGCCGCCGAGCACGCCGTGGTCGGGCAGCTGGCCGCCGCTCTCGGGATAGAACCAGGTGCGGTCCAGCTCGACGGCGGGACGGCCCTGCCACTCGCCGGCGGTCGCGACCTCGGCCTCGAAGCGCGTCGTGTACGTGTCGTCGTAGTAGCGTCGATCGCTGCCCAACGTCAGCCCTCCCGGAGCGAGGCGCGTGGGACGCCCCAGCGCTTGAGCATGCGCCACATGGTCGTGCGCGAGATCCCCAGCTGCTTCGACGCCGAGGTCGTGTTGCCGTTGTGGCGTTCGAGCACGCGCAGCACGTGCTCGCGCGTCACGTCCTCGAGCGACATCGCGTCCCGGTCCGCCGCGGGCGGGGCCGCCTTCGCGGCCGCGACCGGTGGCGCCGGCGCATCGCCACGCGCCAGCATGCGCGGCGCGCGCACCTCGGCGGGCAGGTCGCCGGGCTCGAGCCGGCGGCGCTCGGACACGGCCACGGCGTGCTCGATCGCGTTCTCGAGCTCGCGCACGTTTCCCGGCCAGTCGTAGCGCTCGAGCAGCAGCATGGCGGCCGGCGTGAACTCGAGCCCGGGCCGGCGCTGGCGGCGCGCGGCGCGCTCGAGGAAGAACGAGGCGAGCAGGCCGATGTCCTCGCGCCGCTCGCGCAGCGGCGGCAGCTCGATCTGCACCACGTTGAGCCGGTAGTAGAGGTCGGCGCGGAATCGCCCGTCGGCCACGAGCGCGCGCAGGTCGCGATGCGTCGCCGCCACGACGCGCACGTCGACCATGCGGGGGGCGTTCTCGCCGATGCGCCGCACCTCGTTGTTCTCGAGCGTGCGCAGCAGCTTGACCTGGGTGGCGAGCGGCATGTCGCCGATCTCGTCCAGGAACAGCGTGCCGCGATCGGCCTCCTCGACCAGCCCGGCGCGATCCGCGTTCGCGCCCGTGAACGCGCCCTTCGCGTAGCCGAACAGCTCGCTCTCGATGAGCGTCTCGGGCAACGCCCCGACGTTGACGGGCACGAACGGCTGCCGCGCGCGGGACGACAGCACGTGCAGCGAGCGCGCGACCAGCTCCTTGCCCGTCCCGCTCTCACCCAGCACGAGCACCGTGCTGTCGGTGGGCGCCACCCGCGCGACCAGCCGGAGCAGCCGCTGCATGCGCGCGCTCGCGCCGACGATGGGTGTCAGCGCCAGGTCGCGGTGGCCGGGAACGCCGGCGCCCCGGTTGGTTTCGCTGGATCGGGTCGGGCACATGGAAGGCCTCGTTCGCTTCTGGAACGCCCGGGACGACGGGCCGAGAGAGCCGGTGGGCGTCGAGAGCCGTTTCAACCTGCCACACCGCTCGCCGGAACGGCAAGCTGACCCCTGTGCGCCGAGGATTGCGCACGGGCCCGTATGGGCGGTTTCCCGGGACACTGCGGCCCCCCGGGACAACGGGTTGGCGCGACCCGAGGCCGCCTCCGCAATCGTCCGCGCACCCGGGCGGCCGGCTGGCCGCTGGCCTCAGGCGTCCGGGTCGGGCTCGTCGTCTTCGGGTACGGGCTGCCTCTCCACCAGTCGCAACTTCGGCTGGGCGCCGCCCTCGCGCCAGTGGGCGACGGGCTCGAGCCGGTGGGGGCCGGGTTCGGCGTCGGTCCGGGACGCCGGCTGGATCTCCTCGAGGCGGAGGTAGAAGAAGGTCCACGCGTACTGGACGACCGGCATGACGGCCGCCGAGAGCAGGGTGCCGAGCGTGAACCAGACGTTGAGACTGCTCGAGGGGACAGCCACGTAGCAGACGGCCATCAGGAACCAGATGGGCAGGATCAGCGCCACCGAGATCGCGATCATCTCGAGCCAGCGCTCGAAGCGGCCCTCGGTGAGCTTGAACGAGCGCTCGACCGCGCGGATCGGCCCGAGCGGCTTGAGCACCACGACCTCGGTCATCATCGAGAGCTTGAAGCCCAGGTAGAGCAGCGGCGCCAGCAGGGCCGCGGTCAGCACCACGAGCGAGAGGTCGCGGAACGCCTCGCCGGTCGAGCGCGAGGCGGCGAGCGCGAGGCTGAGCGGCGAGCCCAGCGCGACGTTGCGCAGCACCTCGGCCAGGTAGAGCGCGGGCACGCGCTTCAGCCCGTTCGCGTAGCACTCCCTCGCGGGGGCGGGGTGCACCTCGGCGGTCGTATTGAACACCGAGCGCGCGCGGAAGCGCAGCATCGCGGCGAGGATCACGTACGCCAGGAATTCGACGAGCTTGCCGCCGGCCGTGACCAGCAGCATCGTGCCGCGGTCGAGGCCGGGGTAGGCCAGCTCGACCACCGCCGGCGCCAGGATCCACGGGCCCCAGACCAGCAGAGGGACGACGATCGAGTGGAGCGCGTCACGCCGCGCGGCGAGGTCGAACGCCAGCGCGAACGCGTGTCGGGCGGAGATGGGCAGGCGTGGCCGTTCGGACATGGTGGTTCGCGTGGTGGCTCCGGGAAGGCGCGCACGGTACGGGCGCGTGCGCGCGGGTGTCAACCGCCGGGCCGCGCCCCGCGCGCCGCCCCCGGTTGCCGTGCGGCGGGCGCGTTCCTATGCTGCCGGCATGCCGAAACGCTGGTCGCACCTCGACGGGAAGGGCCGCGTCCGCATGGTGGACGTGAGCGCGAAGAAGGTCACGACGCGCGAGGCCGTCGCGCAGGGCCGCGTCTTCATGCGCGGCGAGACGCTCGAGCGCCTGCGCACCGAGCGCACCCCCAAGGGCAACGTGCTGGCGACCGCTCACCTGGCCGCGGTGCTCGCGGCCAAGCGCACGAGCGAGCTGGTGCCCCTCGCCCACCCCATCCCGGTCGAGGCCGTGGACGTGGTGTTCGACCTCGATGCCGAGGGGCCGGCCGTGCGCATCGAGGCGCGCGTCCGCACGAGCGCGCGGACGGGCGTCGAGATGGAGGCGCTCACCGCCGTCTCGGCGGCGGCGCTCACGCTCTACGACATGCTCAAGGCGATCGACCGCGGCATGGTGATCGGCGAGATCGCCCTGTGGGAGAAGCGCGGCGGGCGCAG
>CAZIXL010000298.1:0-4646 GCA_964542885.1 uncultured bacterium | reverse complement strand
CGTGACCGCCCGGCCGCGCCGCGTGCGGGCGCGTCGGGCCGGTCGCGCGCCGCCGGGCCCCGCGCTTGCAATCGCCGGCGTCATTCGTTACCGCTCGGACGACGATGGTTCGCGGCCGCACCGCCGACCCTCATCCCGCGGGAGGATTCCATGAAGCTCGAACACGTCGTCGACATGGGCGGCGAGTGGCTGCTCACGAGCGGCGTCCGGATCGTCCTGATCGTCGTGCTCACGCTGATCGCGCTGCGCGTCGCGCGCCTCCTGTCGAGGAAGGTGTTCGAGTCGCTGCAGCGCGACGAGCTCGACGGCGAGAAGAAGAAGCGCACCGACACGCTCGCCTCGGTCGTCTTCTACGTGATGCGCGCGGTGATCATCGTGGTCGGCTCGCTCACCGTGCTGCGCGAGACCGGCGTCGACGTCGGCCCGATCCTCGCCGCCGCCGGCGTGCTGGGCCTGGCCGTGGGCTTCGGTGCGCAGAGCCTGGTGAAGGACCTGATCAGCGGCTTCTTCATCCTGCTCTACGACCAGATCCGCGTCGGTGACGTGGTGCAGATCGCCGGCAAGGGCGGCCTGGTCGAGAACATCAACCTGAAGATGGTCCGGCTGCGCGACCTGGCGGGCAACGTCTACTTCGTGCCCAACGGCGAGATCGGCGTGGTGACGAACATGACGAAGGACTTCTCGATGTTCGTGTTCGACGTCGGCGTGGCGTATCGCGAGGACGTGGACGAGGTCATGGAGGTCCTCAAGAAGATCGACGAGGAGCTGCGCGCCGACCCCGGGTTCGCCCCGGACATCCTGGCCCCGCTCGAGATCCTGGGCGTGGACCAGTTCGCCGACTCCGCGGTGATCATCAAGGCGCGCACGAAGACGCTGCCCATCAAGCAGTGGGGCGTCGCGCGTGAGTTCAACCGCCGCATGAAGAAGCGCTTCGACGAGCTCGACATCGAGATCCCCTTCCCCCACGTCACGCTCTACATGGGCCAGCTCAAGGACGGCGGCGCTCCGGCCGCGCGCGTGCGGCTCGAGGGCGAGGCGGTCGAGCAACTCGCCGGCGCCGCCGGGAGCCCGGGCGCGGCGCGGGCGAATCCTCCGGAGGCGTCCGGCTCCTCGCGGCCGCGCGCCGGGCGGGCGGCCCGACGGCGGTTCGCGCCGCCGGGCCGCCCCCGGGAAGGGCCGGGCGCCCGCGAGCCTCGCGCCTGGTCCGGGTGTCGCCAGCCTCGCTCACGGGGCCTTCCCGACCCCGTGAACGAGTTCCCCCGGACGGCGTCCGGCGATCCATCCGGCCGACCGGAGTCACCGCACGACGGGCTCGATGACGTGTTTCATGGCGCACCGCGGCGGCCCTCCGGCAACCGGAGGCGCGGTCGTTCGACCGCGGATCACCCGCCGGTTCGAGGCGATCCCCGGTTCACCGCGACGGGTGCGGACGCGGCCCGCGGCACCGTCCGCGGAGGCTGACCTGGGCCTCATCCCCCAGCGCTCTCGCACTTCCGTCGTCGAGCCGGGCACCCGGTTCGAGCATCACGACCGCGAGCCCGCACCCCCCGTGCCCGACCGCCCGGGCACGCCGGCGCGGGCCGCCGGACGCCCTTCTCGCCACCGTCCGCTGTCCCCGACACGGACGGGAGGAAGTCGCCGCGCGCGACGAGGTCGGCGAGACGGACCGTCGAGCGGTGCCGGGCCCGGATGGCGAACCCGAGCCCGCACACGATCCACCGCCTCGAGCTGCACCGATCGGACGACCCCATTGGGTCCGATCACCCGACGAACACCGGAACCGGATGCGAGCGCCGCGCGCGTCGTCGACGCACCGTGCGCGTCGCGCCGAGCGAAAAGTGAGCTCCGACTCTTGCCTTCGCCGAAAGCGTCCCGCTAGAATCATGCGCAGCGAAGCGGAGTAGCAGTCCTCGACATCGGCTGATCCAAGGAAGCGGCCAGCCACCGGCCAAGCTCCACGCCCGCCGAAAGTTGCTCTGGATCCTCCTCGGATCGAGCACATCGGCGCTGAGGATTGTTTCCCCACATGCCCCTCGGTCGCTGCTTCGCGCTCTCGCATCGGGTCGCGCCTGCCGTTCGCTTCACGCCCTTCCTGATCGTTCTCTTCCTCGTCACGTCGTTCGCGTGGCCGGCCGCAGCATGGGCCGGAGCGGGCGAGGGAACGTCGTCGCGCGACACGGGGGCCATTCGACTCGCGCCTTCGGTCGAGTCGCTGAAGACTCCGGGCGCGGAGCCCGCGCGACCGACCTGCGTGGCCGACCTCACGATCAGGAAATCGCACGTCGGCGACTTCAGCGTCGGACAGGATGGCAGCTTCACGATCACCGTCCTCAACGTCGGCGAGTACGCGAGCAGCGGAACGATCACGGTCACGGACGCCCTCCCCGACGGGCTGGCGTTCACCTCGGCGACCGGCGAGGGCTGGATCTTCTCGGTCTCCGGATCGCTCGTCACCGCGAAGCACTCCGGGGTGATTGCCCCAGGCGGGAAGTCGTCGTTCTCGCTCACGGTCGCGGTCGGCGAGAAGGCCGTTCCGCAGGTGAACAACACCGTCGTGCTCTCCGGGGGCGACGACGGCACGCCCGGCAACAACCAGGCGACCGATTGCGTCACGGTCCGGACCACGAAGAAGCCCGACCTGGCCGTCTCGCTCGTCCACAGGAACTCCCCCTGCGTCGGCGACACGGCCCGCTACAAGGTCACCGTCAAGAACGTCGGGACCGTCTCCTGGTCGGGCACCCTCACGGTGACCGACTCCCTCCCGGCCGGACTGACGTTCGTCCGCGGCACGGGAACCGGGTGGACGTTCGCGGACGCGGGCGGCGTGGTCGTGGCCACCTGGTCGGGGATCCTGTCGGCCGGCACCTCGAAGGACTTCTCCCTGTACCTCGCCGTCGGGCCGGAGGCCTACCCGGCGGTCGAGAACATCGTGCTGGTGTCCGGCGCCGGGGACTGCAACCCGGCCAACGACCGGGACAGCGACTGGCAGTCCATCTGCGGCCGGGCGGACCTGGCGATCGACAAGCGCCACGAGCTGGACTTCACCGTCGGCACGAACGGCACCTACACGTTCGTGGTCACCAACACCGGGATCGCCAGGGCCACCGGTACGATCACCGTCCGCGACACGCTGCCCGCCGGGCTGTCGTTCGTGGGCGGCTCGGGCGACGGCTGGTCGATCGCGGCGAGCGGCGCGCGGGTCACGGCGACGCATCCCGGCCCGCTCGCGGCCGGCGACAGTCTGAAGTTCACGATCACGGTGGCGGTGGGCCCGGCGGCATGGCCCGAGGTGGTGAACGCCGCGACCGTCTCGAGCGGCTGCGACTCGCACCACCCGAACGATCGCGACGTGGACGTGACGCCCGTCCACTCGAACGGCCAGCCGGACCTCGCGGTCTCGCTGCGCGCGCTGGACGCGCCGTGCGTGGGCGGCAAGGTGCACTGGCGGATCGTGGTGCGGAACGTGGGCGACGGGCCGACGAGCGGCACGATCACCGTGCGCGACACGATGGCGGCCGGGCTGACCTACGTCGGCTTCGACGGCGACGGCTGGTCGGTGGCGCTCGTGGACCGCATCCTGATCGGCACGTACGAGGCGCCGCTCGCGGCGGGCGACTCGCTCGTGCTGGAGCTGGGCATGCAGGTCGGACCCGAGGCGGCACCGACCGTGACCAACAGCGTCACGGTGAGCGGCGGCGGCCAGGTACGCACCGACAACGACCGGGCGACGGCTTCGGTGACGTTCTGCGGCGGCGCGGCGGCGGACCTCGCGGTCTCGCTGCGCGCGCTGGACGCGCCGTGCGTGGGCGGCAAGGTGCACTGGCGGATCGTGGTGCGGAACGTGGGCGACGGGCCGACGAGCGGCACGATCACCGTGCGCGACACGATGGCGGCCGGGCTGACCTACGTCGGCTTCGACGGCGACGGCTGGTCGGTGGCGCTCGTGGACCGCATCCTGATCGGCACGTACGAGGCGCCGCTCGCGGCGGGCGACTCGCTCGTGCTGGAGCTGGGCATGCAGGTCGGACCCGAGGCGGCACCGACCGTGACCAACAGCGTCACGGTGAGCGGCGGCGGCCAGGTACGCACCGACAACGACCGCGCGACCGTGACGATCGGCATCTGCTCCGGACCCGAGCCGGACCTCAACATCGGCCTCACCGCGCTGAACGAACCGTGCGTGGGCGACACGGCGGTCTACCGCGCCGTCGTGCGGAACGTCGGCGACGCGCCGACGAGCGGCACGATCACCGTGCGCGACTCGCTGCCCGCCGGGCTGGCCTACGCCGGGTTTGCCGGCACGGGCTGGACGGTGTCGCCTTCGGGCGGCGTCGTCACCGCGACGCACGCCGGCCCGCTCGCTGCGGGCGACTCGCTCGTGCTGGTGCTGCGGATGCTCGTCGGCCCGGCGGCCGCGCCGACCGTGACGAACACCGTCACGGTGAGTGGCGGCGGCCAGGCGCGGGTCGACAACGACCTCGCCGTGCTGACGATCCCCATCTGCACGCCGCCCACGGCCCCCGACCTCACGATCGACAAGCGCCACACCGCGGACTTCACGGTCGGCGCCAACGGGCAGTACGCGATCGTGGTCACCAACGTCGGGGACGCCGCGACCACCGGCACGATCACCGTGCGCGACACGC
>CAZIXL010000297.1:3255-4650 GCA_964542885.1 uncultured bacterium | reverse complement strand
CCCCGACCGTGCCCGGGCCGTCCTCGCGCGCGCCGTCGCGAGCCGCGCCGTCGGCCCGAGCACCCGAGCATCGCGAGCCGCGCCGTCGGCCCGAGCACCCGAGCATGGCGAGCCGACCCATCGGCGCCAGCGCCACCGCGAGCCGCGCCCCCCCGGGAGCCCCCTACTTCGCCGCGTCGCCCAGCGCGCCGCCGGACCAGCGGCGGACGATCTCGCGGCGCGCCGGGCGCTCGAGGAGTTCGTAGAACAGCGCGCACGCGCCGTTGAGGAGCACGTAGAGCCCGACCAGCCGCAACGGCCCCAGCCGGTCGGCGACACCGACGAGCGGCGCCGCGAGCAGGCTCGTCTGGATCAGGTAGAAGCCGTACGAGACCTTGCCCAGGTACACGCCCGCGCCGTTCGCCATCAGGCGCGAGACCGGCGTTTCCTCGCGCGTGAGCGCCAGGATCAGCAGTCCCGCCAGCGCCGCCACCGCCAGGCTCGCGAACAGGCCGAGCGCCAGCCAGTGCGTGCGGGCCGCGAAGTCCTTGAGTGCCATCATCAGCGCGATGCCCGCGAAGCTGCCCAGCGCCACCCGCGTCGCCAGCGGCCCGCGCAGCGCGCGCTCCGGCCAGCCGTCGCGGTGCATGAACGCGCACGCGATGCCGATCGCGAACTCCGGGAAGCGGCCCGCCAGCGTCGCGTGCAGCACGTGCTCCGGGTCCGCCATGAAGCCGTAGGGCGTCCAGCCCCTCGCGCGAACGAATGCCATGACCGCGAAGCCCGCCGTCCCGATCGCCGCGGCCATGACCACCAGCAGCGCGGCCAGCCGCAGCCAGTCGCGCCGCTCCGGCGCCGCGCGCCGCCCGCGGAAGCCCGGCAGCAGCGCCGCGAGCGCCAGGAAGACCAGCGGCGCCAGCGCGTAGAAGCTCTCCTCGATCGTCAGCGACCAGGCCGTCGGCAGGCCGCGGTAGCGCAGGTCCCAGAAGAAGCCCTGCGTCATCGTCATGGTCACGAGCCACGAGCCCTGCGGCCGCTCGCCGAAGAACGCCATCGCCACGTGCTGCAGGAACGCGAACGCGAGGAACAGCGGCCAGATCCGCGCGATGCGCTTCACGAAGTATTCGCGCAACGTCACGGCCCGGTCCGCGAACCGGTCGAAGTAGAGCCGCGTGATGAGGAAGCCCGAGAGCACGAAGAAGATCGACACGCCCACGGCGCCCGAGCGCCACACGGGCAGCAGCGGGTCCCAGAGCGCGTGGCCCGCCGCCCGCGCCTCGTCCACGTGGATCGCCTCGTAGTGGTAGAGGAAGACGAGCAGCGCCGCGAACGCGCGCAGCGTGGTGAGGGCGCGGATCTCCTTCATGGGCGGAAAACGCTACACCGGCAACGCCGAAAGGGACAGGCGCGCGCCGC
>CAZIXL010000297.1:0-3155 GCA_964542885.1 uncultured bacterium | reverse complement strand
GGCGGCCCCGCCGCCCCGCCCGGCGCCGCCGCCGCGCGCTGTGATAGGGTTCCCGACCCTTCCACGCAGGAGATCTCCGCAGTGTTCGAACAGCTGAGCGAGCGCGTCACCGGCATCCTGAAGAAGCTGACCGGGCAGGCGCGCCTGAGCCCCGACAACATCCGCGAGTCCATGCGCGAGGTGCGCCGCGCGCTGCTCGAGGCCGACGTGCCCGTGGCCGTCGCCCGGGACTTCGTCGCGCGCGTCGAGGAGCGCGCCGTGGGCGACGAGGTGCTGAAGAGCCTCACGCCCGGCCAGCAGGTGGTCGGCGTCGTGCGCGACGAGCTCGAGAAGCTGCTCGGCAACACCACCGTCACGCTCGCCGGCTCGCCGTTCGTGCCGACGATCGTGCTGCTCGCGGGGCTGCAGGGCTCGGGCAAGACCACGTTCGCGGGCAAGCTCGCGGTGTGGCTCAAGGCGCGCAGCAAGCGCACGCTGCTCGCGAGCGCCGACGTCTACCGGCCCGCCGCCATCGACCAGCTGGAGCGGGTCGCGCAGCAGGCCGGCGCCGGGTTCTGGCGTGCACCCGCGGGCACCGCGCCGCGCGACATCGCCGCCGGCGCGCTCGACGACGCGCGCAAACGCGGCTTCGACTTCCTGGTGCTCGACACCGCGGGCCGGCTGCACATCGACGCGGAGCTCATGGCCGAGCTGGCCGAGCTCAAGAAAGTGCTGCGCGCCCACCAGGTGATGCTCGTCGTGGACGGCATGATCGGGCAGGAGTCCGTGCGCGTGGGCCAGGCGTTCGCGGAGCAGGTCGGCATCGACGGCCTGGTGCTCACCAAGATGGACGGCGACGCGCGCGGCGGCGCCGCGCTGTCGCTGCGGCAGGTGACCGGCAAGCCGATCCTGTTCCTCGGCACGGGCGAGAAACTGGACGGGCTCGAGGTCTTCAACGCCGGCCGTCTCGCCGGCCGCATCCTCGGCATGGGCGACGTGATCGGCCTGGTCGAGAAGGCGCAGCAGGCGGTGAGCGAGCAGGACGCGATGAAGCTCGCCGAGAAGATGCGCAAGACCGACTTCACGCTCGAGGACTTCCTCGAGCAGCTGCGCTCGGTGCGCAAGATGGGCCCGCTCGAGGACCTGCTCAAGATGATGCCCGGCGTGCCGAAGGGTGCGGCCGAGAAGCTGGGACCGCAGAAGGACACGTTCAAGAAGTACGAAGCGATCCTCTGCAGCATGACGCTCAAGGAGCGCCGCAACCCGCGCCTGCTGGACGGCAGCCGGCGCCGGCGCATCGCCGCCGGCAGCGGCACGCACGTGTCCGACGTGAACCGGCTGATCAAGGACTTCGAGCAGGCCCGCGTGATGATGCGGGCGCTCAAGAAGGGGCCGCGCGGGCTCGCCGGGCTCCAGGGCCGGCTGCGGCCGCGCTGATCCCCGCGAGGCGCGGTCCGGGCGCACGCGGCGCGCTGCCGCCCCGGCCTGAAAACGGCGCCCGGGCCGCGCCCGGAGCGTGCGTTCCCGGGCCCGTGCGGAGGTATCGGGAGCCCTGCCGGCCGGGTTGCGCCGGGGGCGCCTCATGGGGCACTATGCCCGCCCTTTGCAGGCCCGTGGGCGCGCGCCCGGTGTGTGCGCGCCAGGCGATCACGGGGCCCCTGCGGACGCACCCGTACCATCCGTTCGGCCCGCCCACGGCGGCGCGGCCACGCGTTCATTCCTGGAGGCACCCCAGCATGTCGGTCGTCATTCGCATGAAGCGCTCCGGCGCGAAGAAGCGGCCCTTCTACCGCATCGTCGTCGCGGACTCTCGCCGTCAGCGCGACGGGCGGTTCGTCGAGATCCTCGGTTACTACGATCCGATCGCGAAGCCGTTCGCGGTCAAGATGAACGAGGAGAAGGTCAAGGGCTGGCTCGCGAAGGGCGCGCAGCCGTCCGAGCAGGCGGCGTCGCTGTTCCGCCGCGCCGGCATCGCCATGGCGCGCCCGAGCAAGCCCGCCCGGAAGGCCGAAGCCGCCCCGGCGGCGAAGAAGGCCCCGGCCAAGCGCGCGAAGAAGCGCGAGGTCACCGAGCGCCGGCTCAAGAACCGCGCGGCCCGGGTGAAGAAGAAGGCCAACCCGAAGAAGCCGCAGCCCAAGAAGAAGTAGTCGTCCCGATGAAGGAGCGCCGAAAGGCGCTTCCAGCGGTCGAACCGCCAGGTCCAGACCGCGGCGAACGCAGATCCCCCTCGCTTCCCGCACCGGCCCCGACGCCATGACGGCGGCGGGGCTTTCGCCTGCCGGGCGGGGAGCGGGCATGGCCGCGCGGCCTCGCCCCGCGCTTGCCCGGCTGCCGCCGCGGTGGCAAGGTGCCGCGCCCATGTCGAACATTCGAACCCTCCTTGCCGCGGCCGCGCTGGTCGCGCTGGCCGGCTGCGCGCCGAAGCCCTCGCCGCCGCCGGTGAAGGCCGGCTCGTTCGAGCGCTCGCAGGCGCTCATCGACTCGGGCAACGTGGCCTATCGCGCGGGCGACTACGAGAACGCGGCGCGCCGCTACGCCAGCGCCGCCGTCGCGCGTCCCGACGACCCCGCGGCGTTCTACGGGCTCGGCATGGCGCTCGCCAAGCTCGGGCGCGGCGACGATGCGCGCGTCGCCTACGCGAAGGCGCGGGCGCTCGCCGGCACGCCGGTGCCGGACTCGGTCGCCACGGGCGTCCGGAGCGCGCCGTGACCAAGGGTCGCCTCGAGGCGTTCAGCGACGGCGTGATGGCGATCATCATCACCATCATGGTGCTCGAGCTGAAGGTGCCGCACGCACCGACGCCCGAGGCGCTCGTGCCGATGTGGCCGATCTTCACCAGCTACGTGCTGAGCTTCGTCTTCCTGGGCATCTACTGGAACAACCACCACCACCTGCTGCACGCCACGCAGCACGTGGACGGGCGCGTGCTGTGGGCCAACCTGCACCTGCTCTTCTGGCTCTCGCTCACGCCGTTCGTCACCGCGTGGATGGGCGAGACCCACTTCGCGACCTGGCCGATCGCCGCGTACGGCTTCGTGCTGCTCATGTCGGCGCTCGCCTACACGCTGCTCGTGCGCGCGCTGATCGCGCTCCACGGGCAGGGCTCGACGATCGCGCGCGCGGTCGGCGCGGACGTGAAGGGCGACCGCGCGCTCGCGTGCTACGCGCTGGCGCGC
>CAZIXL010000296.1:0-4650 GCA_964542885.1 uncultured bacterium | reverse complement strand
CTCGAGCAGGTCCAGCTCCAGCTCGAAGCGCAGCATGACGTGCAGGATGTACGTGACCTCGTCCGCGTCCACGCGCACGAGCGAGCGCTCGACCTTGTTGATCGCCCGGTGGAACGTCTCGAGCGGCACGTCGCCGAGCTGTTGCGGGAACGTCGCCTGCAGCCGCGGGTAGGCGTAGCGCCAGAAGTCGAGGCTGCGCCCGACCAGGTTCTCCCACAGCCGCGACTGGCTCTCGTGGATGCCCGACGAGGCGCCGTTCGCGAGCGGCGTGCCCTCGAACTCCATGCGGATGCCCTGCTCGTACATCGCGTGCCCGCTCTCGTGGAGCGTCGAGAAGAGCGCGTCGGTCAGGTCGTTCTCGCGCACGCGCGTGGTGATGCGGATGTCGCCGAGCGAGAACTTGGTCATGAACGGGTGATGGGTCTTGTCCTGGCGGCCGCGCTCGAAGTCGTAGCCGTAGGCGCGGATCACCTCGAGCCCGAACGCGAGCTGCTCGGCTTCGGGCGCGAACTGCTTCACGCACGCGTCGTCGGCCGTCGGCCGTGACGTGATCGCGCGCACCAGGGGCACGAGCCGGGCGCGCAGGTCCGAGAAGAACGGGCGGATCGTGGACGCCTTCATCCCGTAGTCCTGGAAGTCGATGAGCGGGTCCGCGATCGACTCCCAGCCGGTGAAGCACTGCGCCATGCGCCGGCTCAGGTCCAGCGTCTTCTCGAGCAGCGGCCGGACCGACGCGAAGTCGTTCGCCGGGCGGGCGACCGTCCATGCCTGGTAGATGGTGGCCGAGTGCTCGTTGAACTCCGACACGAGCGCGCCCGGGATGCGCACGGCCTGCTCGTACTCGCGGCGCGCGACGCGCACGAGCGAGGCTTCGTCCGAATCGGGCGAGAGCGACGCGGTCTCGCGCTCGGCGGCGTCGAGCAGCCGGCCCACCTCGGGAGCGGTGAGCCGCTCGTGCGCGAGCCGGCTGAGCAGCGCGGTCTGCCGCCCGCGGGCGGGCGCGCCGCCGGGGGGCATGTAGGTCGTCTGGTCCCAGCGCAGCACGGCGGCCGCGTGGTTGAGGTCGAAGACTTCGAACAGGCGTTGCTTGAGGTCGGCGAGCGCCTTCATCGGGGGATCTCCAGAGGGGTCGCGGGCGGAACGCGTATCCGGCGCATCCTAGGCCCTGTCCGGAGGCTCCGCGAGCCGGTCCCGCCCGGCGCGCTCGGGAAAGTCACCGCCGCGAACGCGAAGCGCCCGGCGACGTCCTCGCGGGGAGGGCCGCCGGGGGGCGCGAGGGCGCCGCGCTCAGGCGGGCGGTGCTTCCTCGGCCGGGACGTCCACGGGCGCGGCCTCGGGCGGCGCGGCCTGGGCGACGCCCTGCTGCACACCGCTGCGCAGCGCCGCGAGGACCGCACGTTCGTCGGCCCTGCCGAGCGTGCGCGCGAAGCGATCGAACACGCGGTCGAGCACGTGCGCGAGCCGCGCCCGGGGCACGTGCGCGCCGCGCGCGGCCTGGAGCAGCCGGCCGACCACGACGGGCACGTTCACCGCCGGCACCGGCGCGGCCTCGGCCGCCGCGCTCGCGCCGGTCGTCGCCTCGTCGTCGGGCGCGGGCGCGACCGGCAGCGGTTGCGCGCCGCCCCGCGGGCCGGCCACCACCGACACGGCCGTGAGGCTCGTGCTCGCGTCGAGGTGGACCGCGAAGCCCGCGAGCGTCGCTGCGCCGTCTCCCGCCCGGGCCACGTCACCCACGTCGGCCCCGCGGCCGCGGAACGCATCGCGCAGCTCGTGGAAGAACGCCTTCACGACCTTTTCGATCTCGGCGCGCTCGGCGTCGCTCAGGTCGCCCTGCACCTCGAGCGTGAGCTCTCGGCTCGCCTCGAGCGACGCGTACCGTGCCACGCCCCGGCCGCGCGTGCGCAGGTCGGCGTAGGTCACGCTCGCCTCGGCGTGGGCCGAGATCGTGACGGTGTCGCCTTCCTTCGTCGTGACCTGCAACAGGCCGTCCACGGTGCGCCCGGCCGCGAGCGCCGCCAGCGAGGCGGCGTTCGGGGCGCCGCGGGCCGGTACCTTCGGGTCGTCGTGGCCGTACCGCGCGAACGGCAGCGGCGTGGCGCCGATGGTCGGAAACATGGGCGAGCCTCCTTGCGTGGTCGGGAGCGGACGTCCGCAGTCTCGACCGCGCCGGGCCGGCCTTGAGGGGCAGCCCGCGACGCGCGGCGCCGGATCCACGGGGACCCGGCGCCGGGACGTCGCGGTGTGCACGCGCTCAGCCGATCTCGATCGTCACCTTGTCCATCGTCAGCCGCTCGCTCGTGCGGCCGTTCGGCGAGCCGCACGCCTCGAGCGCGGCGAGCACCGCCTCGCCGCCCTCGACGGCGCCGAAGATGCTGTGCTTGTCGTCGAGCCACGGGGTGGGGACGAACGTCAGGAAGAACTGGCTGCCGTCGGTGCCGGGGCCCGCGTTGGCCATCGAGAGCAGGCCGGGCCGGTCGTGGCGCACGTCGCGCGAGTACTCGCCGTCGAACTTGTACCCGGGGCCGCCGGTGCCGGTGCCGAGCGGGCAGCCGCCCTGCGCCATGAAGCCGGGGATCACGCGGTGGAAGGTGAGGCCGTCGAAGAAGCCCATCCTCGCCAGGTAGGCGAAGCTGGTGACGTGCATCGGGGCCACCTCGGGCAGCAGGCGGATGACGACTTCGCCTTTGCTGGTGGCCATCTTCGCCCGCCAGGTCTCGCCCGGGGCGAAGGTGAGGACGGTCGGCCGGGGGAGCCGGGTGCGCCAGTCCGGCTTCGAGCGGTCGGGGGCCGCCTGGGTGACGAGGTCGTCGAGTCGCTTCATGAGGTCTCCGGTGGGGGGGCGGTCTCGAGTTGCGAATGCGCTGCTGCACGCGGGCGGGACCTTACCAGCCGGCCCGGAAAGGGTCACCCGGGCGGCCCCGGGACGGCATCCGGGCGTCAAGGCCGGAACGGGCCGGCCGATAAGAAAGGGGACCGTATCTCCCGGCAGGTACTTCGCCCGTCCGTCAACGAGGGGTCTCATGGATCGAGGGGTCGCGAGCCTTGCCTGGCTCGTGGACGTCGCGCGCCGCGCGCGGTTGCCGAACGCCGACACGCTGGAACTGTCGGGCGTCTCGTCCGCCGCCGACGCGTGGGAACGCGTGGCCGCGCACTGCGGCATCACAGTCAACGACCTCGCGCACGAGGTCTCGGAGGCGCTGCGCCTGCCGGTCGCGCGGCTCGAGCGCCGCGACGTGCACGTGGACCGGCTCGTTCCCGACAAGCTCGCCCGCCGCTTCCAGGTCGTGGCCCTGCGCGAGAGCGAGCGCCAGATCGTGGTCGCGACGGCCGACCCGCTCAACGACGAGGTCGAGGCGGCGCTGGGTTTCGCCACCGGTCGCGCGCCGCTCTTCGAGATCGCGACGCCCGCGGCGATCGCGGCCGCGCTCGGCGGCGGCAGCGGTGTGTCGGGCGTGATGCGGGCGCTGGCCCCCGACAAGGAGGACTCGGTGGCGCTCGTCCGCCGCTCGAGCTCGGACGAGGCCTGCGACGGCAGCGACGACGCACCGGTCGTGAAGCTCACGCGCCTGATCCTGCGCAACGCCGTGCACGAGCGCGCGAGCGACGTGCACTTCGAACCGGCGCCCGGCAACGGCACCGTGCGCTTCCGCGTGGACGGCGTGATGCGCGTGCACATGCGCATGCCCATGCTGGCGCTCTCGCGCGTCGTGGCCCGCATCAAGGTCATGGGCTCGCTCGACATCGCCGACCGCCTGCGCCCGCAGGACGGGCGCGCCACCTTCGAGGTCGAAGGCGTCACGGTGGACCTGCGCATCTCGACCGTGCCCACGCGCGACGCCGAGAAGTGCGTGATCCGGCTGCTGCGCAAGGGCGTCACCGAGACGCTCGACGACCTGCAGCTGCCCGCGCGCGACCTGCGCGCCATCCGCTCGCTGATCGGCCACCGCAACGGCATCGTGGTGGTGACGGGGCCGACCGGGTCGGGCAAGACGACCACGCTCTACGCGGCGATCCACGAGCTGAACAACGGCGAGACGAACATCTCGACGGTCGAGGACCCGATCGAATACGAGCTGCTCGGCATCACGCAGATGCAGGTCGAGCCCCGGCGCGAGTTCACGTTCGCGACCGCGCTGCGCGCGATCCTGCGCCAGGACCCCGACGTGATCCTCGTGGGCGAGATCCGCGACGAGGAGACGGCGCAGATCGCCGTGCAGGCGTCGATGACCGGCCACCTGGTGCTCACGACGCTGCACACGAACGACGCGGTGAGCGCGATCGCGCGCCTCGCCGACATCGGCGTGGAGCGCCCGGCCATCGCGAACACGCTGCGCGGCGTGGTCGCGCAGCGCCTGGTGCGACGCGTGTGCCCGCACTGCGCCGAGAAGGTGGACGTGCCCGACGAGCAGGAACGCCGGCTGGCCACGGGCTACGGGGTCCAGCCGGTCGTGCGCGCGCGCGGCTGCGCGGCGTGCGGCCAGACCGGCTACCGCGGGCGGCTCGCGATCTTCGAGATCCTGCCGATGAACGCCGCGCTGCAGAAGCTGGTGGCGGGCGGCGCGTCGATGCAGGAGCTGCAGGCGGCGGCCGCGCAGGCGGGCCTGGCGTCGCTGCGCGCGGCGGCGCTGCAGCGCGTGAGCGAAGGCGAGA
>CAZIXL010000295.1:0-4656 GCA_964542885.1 uncultured bacterium | reverse complement strand
TCACTTCGAGTGAGCGATTCTTGGCCAGTACGTCGCGAAGTCGAACTCGGGGCTCGTGTCCTTCGTGTGGCACTGCCGGCAGGTGGCCTCGGTGATGCGCCGCGCCTGCGCCGGGTAGGCCTCGTGCTGCGTGCCCATGCCGTGGCAGTTCTCGCACTGCACGTTCGAGAGCTTCGCCGCGTCGCCCACGGTGTGGAAACCGCCCGGCTGCTCGTAGCCGACCACGTGGCACTTCACGCACTCGGGCGTCGCGTCCTTCTTCTGGTCCACGAGCGTCTGCCACGCCTGCGCGTGCTTCGTCGTCTTCCACTGGTCGTACTCGGCCTGGTGGCAGCGCTGGCACACCTCGTCGCCGACGTAGTGGTCCACGCTCGCTTCGGCCGAGCCGCCCTGCAGCCGGTTCTGGTCGGCCTCGACCTGGCGCTCCTTGTCCTTCTTGCGCAGGAAGTCGTTGAACGCGTCCTCGAAGCTCTTGGTGAGCGCCAGGATCTCGGGCTTCTCACCGACCTCGGGGCCGAGCACGAACGTCTCGTTCTCACCGTTGGTCATGTGCTTGTTCGCGTCGAGCGTGAGGATCGTGCGGCCCATGTACTGGCCCTGCTCGCCGCCGTAGCACGCGATCGTGTTCTTGATGAGCCGCCCGCGCTGGAGCAGCGGCACGTTGCGACCCACGATGATCGCGTCGATGCCGTCCACCGCCGTGACCAGGTCCTCGCTCTCGACCTTGCCGAGCTGCGAGAGCGCCACGATGACGGTCGCGCCCTTCTTCTTCAGCTCCGCGATGGCCTTCTTCGCGCTCTCGACCGGGTCCATGACCTGCAGCGAGTCGCGCGAGAGCCCGTAGTCCACCTTGTCGCTGGTGAGGCCGAGGACGCCGATGGTGACCGTGCCCTTCTTGACGACCAGGTACGGGTCCACGAGCGGCCTGCCCGTCGTCTTGTCGTACAGGTTCGACGACACGAGCGGGAGCTTGGTCCGCTTCCAGTTCGCGAGCAGGAAGCTGCGGCCGTACCGAAGCTCCTTGTCGCTCACGTTCACCGCGTCGGTGTGCAGGAGCTTCATGGCGTCCATCAGGAACCACGCGTCCTGCTCGTAGTCGGCGGCCTCCGGGAAGAAGTAGCCGTTGTCCACGAGGAGGATCTGGCCGTACGAAACCGCGATGCTGTCCGCAAAGCTCGCCCGCCGGGCGAGGCCCCCTTTGGGCGTGTGTCAGCCACAGGGGCTGGTCTTCCCCTTCACGTCGGTCGTGGAGAGGATGACCAGCTTGTCGGGCGCCAGCACCTTCGCCGCCTTGGAGGCGGCGCCGGCCAGCAGCGCGACCACCACGAGGGCAGCCAGCAGCGCGCTCAGGCGAGTGACGAGCGACTTCATGGAATGGACGGTCTCCGGGGATGGAGGAACCTTCGGCCTGCGGGCAGGTACGGAGAGGGCGAAGTCTAGGGAGCCGGCCGGCGCCCGGTCAAGCCGAGAGCCCGTTGCCGGAAGGACTTGGCCCGTGCTGGACACGGTATCGGCCGGGGGGCGGCGCGCCTCAATCCGGCAGGCGGTACGTCCGCAGCAGGCTCGTCGCGGGCACGCGGCGGCCCGAGGCGCCGTGCACGATGCGCACCTCGAAGCCGTAACGGTCGAGCCCGAAGTGGCGCTCGATGAGCCGGACGAGGCCCTCGACCGTCGCGTCGGCGCGGATCGTCCGGCCGCGCCGGCGCTGGCCGTGCGCGCGGGCCACTCCGGCTTCGAGGCCCTCCTGGTAGGCGGTGCGGCAGAGCTTCTCGATGGAGCGCCAGTGCTGCCGGCGCAGCCGGCTCAGCGTCCGGGCCTGGGTCATGCGCCCTCCTGTCTTCCGGGATTCGTGCCCGCTTCCGTGCGGACTCTAGACGACCGAAGGCCGTCCGGCACCGCGCGATCGTCCGGCGCGGCGCGCGCCGGGGCGCTGGCGCGCCGCCCGGCCGCGGGCTACTGTTCGCGCCCCATGACCGCCTACGACGCGCTCAGCGAAACCGAATGGGTGCAGGTCGAGCGCATCCACGACCTGCTGGACGAGGGTGAACTCGAGCAGGCCCGGGTCGCCCTCGACGCGCTGCTCCGCCGCAAGCCCCGCCAGCCCGACCTGCGCATCGTGGACGCCACGATCCACCTCGAGGAGGGCGAGGCCGCGCTCGCGCTGGAATCGCTGCGTGGCGCCGAGCGCTCGGCCGACCCGGCCCACTTCTTCTACCTGCGGGCGGCCGCACAGTACGACCTCGTGAAGTTCGACGAGGCGCTCGCCGACGCCGAGCAGGCGCTCGTCATCCACGCCGACTACGGGCACGCGTGGGACCTGCTCGCGCGCATCCGCGAGCACCTCGGCGACGAGGCCGGTTCGCTCGCGGCCGCCGAGCGCGCGCAGGCGCTCGACCCGGAGGCGTTCCCGCCCCCGCTCGACGTGCCGGCCGACGAGTTCGACGCGCTCGTCGAAAAGGCGGTGGGCGAGCTGCCGAAGCCGGTGCGCGACCGGCTCGAGGAGATGCCGGTGCTGGTCCAGGACCTGCCCACGCGCGAGATGCTCGCCGAGGAGGACCCGCCGCTCACGCCCGACCTGCTCGGGCTGTTCGTCGGCCGGCACATCTTCGCGCGTTCGAGCACCGAGTCCCCCGGCGCGCCCGGCGCGATCTTCCTCTTCCGCAGGAACCTGCTGCGGGCATGCACCGACCGCGAGGAGCTGGCGCGCGAGGTGCGCATCACGGTCCAGCACGAGGTCGGCCACCTGATGGGCCTCGACGAGGACGAGTTGGACGACTGGGGGCTGGCGTAGCCCCGCGCCGGGCCGCGCCGGGTCAGGGCGCGAGCAGCTCCGGGACGAGCGCGCCGGCGGTGCCGCGCAGCCACAGGCCGCCGAACGCGCCGCGCTCGCCCAGGCCGTAATCGTCGTCGGGGTTCACCTCGACGATCGCCGCCCCGCGCGAGCGCAGGTTCTCGACCAGCGCCGCCGCCGGGTACACGACCCCCGCGGTGCCCACCACGAGCGCCGCGTCGGCCTCGTCCACCGCCTCGAACGCGGCTTCCATCGCTTCGGCAGGACTGCTCTCGCCGAACCACACGACCGCCGGCCGCTCGGTCGCCCCGCAGCAGGGCGAGACCGGCAGCTCCGCGTAGGCGATCGCCTCGTCCTCGCGCTCGGCGCCGCACGCCGGGCAGCGGTTGCGCCACAGCGAGCCGTGGAAGCGCACGACCGGCGCGTGCCCGGCGCGCTCGTGCAGCCCGTCCACGTTCTGCGTCACGAGCAGCCCGCGCGGCCCTTCACCCGCGGCGCCGCGCCGCGCCCACGCGGCGAGCGCCGCGTGCGCGGCGTTCGGCGAGCAGAGCTTCACGGTGCCGCGGCGCTCGAGGTACCAGTCCCACACCGCACGCGGCTCGCGCGCGAACGCCTCGGCGCTCGCCAGCTCGCTGAAGTGGCGGTTGCGCCACCAGCCGTCGGTGCCGCGGAAGGTGGGCACGCCGCTCTCGGCCGAGATGCCGGCGCCCGTCAGCACCAGGACGAAGCGCGCCCGGCCCAGGATCCCGCGGGCCTCCTCGAAACGCGCGGCGCCCACGTCCGTCCCTACGGCTTCACCTCCACCTCGCCGTGGTACATGTCCATGCCGCAGGCGTAGTGGAACGTGCCGGCCCGCTCGGTCGGGATGTGGATGCGCACCTCTTCGCCGAGCGGCAGGTCGTACTTGAGCCCGGTCTCGACGAAGATCGCCTCGGTCGCGCAGGTCGCGTCGGTCGTGCGCTTCACGATCAGCACGGTCGGCTGGCCCTGGCGGACGGTGATCTTCTTCGGGACGAAGCCGTCGCCGCTCGCGGTGACGTGGAACTCCTTCGTGCCGCCCGTGCCTCCGCAGCCGGCGAGCGCCACCAGCGCCGCCAGCGCGAGGCCCCTCGCGAGCGTCTTCCTCATGATGTCGCCGCCTCCCCGCGCCTCGCACGGTCCGGATCGCAACCGGCCGCCGCCCCTGCGGCGGCCGTGAACGCCGCGGACGTTAGCACTCCGCGCCGCAGCCGTCAGCGGAAGCGGAAGCGGCGCAGGCGCAGGCTCGACGTCACGACGCTCACGCTCGAGAGCGCCATCGCGAGCGAGGCGAGCATCGGGTGCAGCGTGCCGCGCCAGCCCCACAGCGGACCGCCGGGCCCGTTGCCCGCGAGCAGCGGCGCGAGCACGCCGGCCGCGACCGGGATCAGGACGACGTTGTAGGCGAACGCCCAGAACAGGTTCTGGCGGATCACCTGCATCGTCCGCCGCGAAAGCCGCAGCGCGTCGCGCACGGCCGACAGCTCGCCGCGCACGAGCGTGACCGCGCTCGCCTCCATCGCGACGTCGGTGCCGCTCGCCATCGCCACGCCCACGTCGGCCTGGGCCAGCGCCGGCGCGTCGTTGAGCCCGTCGCCCACCATCGCGACGCGCCGCCCCTGCGCCTGCAGCCACGCCACCTTCGCGCGCTTCTCCGCCGGGCGCACGTCGGCCAGCACGCGCTCGCGGTCGATGCCCGCCACGTCGGCGATCGCGTGCGCCGTGCGCGCGTGGTCGCCGGTCAGCATCCACACTGCGAGACCGTCCTTGCGCAGCGCCGAGACGGCCGCCGCCGCGTCGGGCCGCGGCGTGTCGGCCAGGCCCAGCAGCCCGAGGAACGCGCCCTG
>CAZIXL010000294.1:0-4669 GCA_964542885.1 uncultured bacterium | reverse complement strand
GCATGCCGTAGATCGGGCTCGACTTGTCGTAGCGCGCGGCGGGGTTGATGACGTCGTTGGCGCCGATCACCAGCGCCACGTCGCAGCGCTCGAACTCGGAGTTGATCTGGTCGAGGTCGTAGAGCTGCTCGTACGGCACGTTGGCCTCGGCCAGCAGCACGTTCATGTGCCCGGGCATGCGGCCGGCCACCGGGTGAACGGCGTACTTCACGTCCACGCCCTTCGCCGCCAGCAGGTCGCCCAGCTCGCGCGTGACGTGCTGCGCCTGCGCCACGGCCATGCCGTAGCCGGGGATCACGATCATGCTCTGCACGTTCGAGCAGAGCATCGCCAGGTCCTCGGCGCTGATCTCGCGCGCGACCTTCGGCGCCCCGCCGCCCGTCGCGCCGCCCGCCGCGGCCACCGGACCGCCGCCCACGCCCGCGAACAGCACGTTCGTGATCGAGCGGTTCATGGCCTTGCACATGAGCAGCGTGAGCAGCGTGCCCGACGCGCCGACCAGCGTTCCGCTGATGATGAGCGCGGGCTGCTGGAGCGAGAAGCCCGTCGCCGCCACGGCGAGGCCGGTGAACGAGTTGAGCAGCGAGATCACGACCGGCATGTCGGCGCCGCCGATCGGCAGCACCATGAGGATCGAGAAGAGCAGCGACACGCCGAGCAGCGCGTAGAACGGCACGTTGCCCGTCGCCATGGCGCTCCAGCCGATCGAACCGATCAGCGCGAGGAACACGACGATCGTCAGCAGCTTCTGGAACGCCGAGCTGATCGCCTTCTCGGCGAAGCCCGAGAGCTTGCCGAACGCGACCAGCGAGCCCCAGAACGACAGCGAGCCGATGACGCCGCCGAACATCGTGGCGCCGAAGCCGAGCGGGTCGACCGCCTGGCCCGCCGCCTTCGCGTTCATGAAGTTCGCGAACTCGACGGTCGAGATGAGCGCCGCGGCGCCGCCGCCGCAGCCGGTGAGGATCGCGACCATCTGCGGCATCTCGGTCATGGCCACCATGCGGGCCCCGACCGTGCCGGCCACCGCGCCGATCACGATGCCGACGATGATGAGCAGGCCGTTGTTCGTGCCCGGGTGCAGCACGTGACCGCCCCAGATGAAGATGAACGAGGCGACGATGGCGAACGCCATGCCGATCGCGGCGAGCTGGTTGCCGTTGCGCGCCTTCTTCGGATGGCTGAGGAACTTGAGGCCGATGATGAACAGCACGGCCGAGGTCAGGTAGGCGACGTCGGACAGGAGCTTGGGGTTCACGACTTGCCTCCCGCCGGCTTCTTGGTCTTGAACATCTCGAGCATGCGGTCGGTCACCACGAACCCGCCGAACAGGTTCATGGCGCCCAGGACCACCGCGGCGAAGCCCAGCCAGGTGAGCAGCGGGGTGTTCGCCTCCGCCAGCACGAGCATGCCGCCCAGCATGACGATGCCGTGGATCGCGTTCGTGCCCGACATGAGCGGCGTGTGCAGCTGCACGGGCACCTTCGAGATCACTTCGAAGCCCACGAAGACCGCGAGCATGAAGATGTAGATCGCGTAGAGGATCAGTGTCGCTTCGTTCATGACGCCTTCCCGGCGACCGCCGGCTGGCCTTCGGCCACCGACCGAGTGATGCAGGAGTCGCGAATGATGTCGTCCTCGAAATCGAGGTTGAGCTTGCCTTCCTTGGTGATCATCAGCTTGAGCAGCGAGTGCATGTTGCGGGAGTACATCTGGCTCGCGTGCAGCGGGAGCGACGCGGGCACGTTGACCGGACCCATGATCGTCACGCCGTACTTGACCGTGTTCTCGCCGGCCACGGTCGCTTCGCAGTTGCCGCCCGTCTCGGCGGCCAGGTCGACGATCACCGAGCCGGGCCGCATGCCCTTGACCATCGCGTCGGTCACGAGCACCGGCGCCTTGCGGCCGGGGATCGCGGCGGTCGTGATGACCACGTCCGACTTGGCGACGTGCGCGGCGAGCAGGTCCTTGACCTTCTGCTGGTCCTCGGCGGAGAGCTCCTTCGCGTAGCCGCCGGCCGCGACGACGTCCTTCTGGGCCAGCTCGATCTGCACGAACTTGCCGCCGAGCGACTCGACCTCTTCCTTCACCGCCGGGCGCACGTCGTACGCCTCGACCACCGCGCCGAGCTTGCGGCACGTGGCGAGCGCCTCGAGGCCGGCCACGCCGCAGCCGAGCACGAACACGTTCGCGGGGGCGATCGTGCCGGCCGCCGTCATCTTGAGCGGGAAGAACTTGCCCAGCGCACCCGCGCCCCAGAGCGCGGCCTTGTAGCCGGCGACGCCGGCCATGGACGACAGCGCGTCCATCGACTGCGCGCGCGACGTGCGCGGGATCATCTCCATCGAGAACGCGTGGACCTTGCGGGCGAGCAGCTTCTGCACGGCCTCGCTGTTGCGGTCGCGGCCGAGGAACGAGACGTAGGCCGCGCCCTCGGGCACGAGGTCGGCTTCGTGCCGGCCGATCGCGGCGTTCATCTGCGGCTCGCGCACCTTGAGGACGATCGCGGCGCCCTCGCAGGTGGCCGGGGCGCTCGGGGCGATGCTGGCGCCCGCCTGCCGGTAGGCGTCGTCCGTGAAGCCCGCCGCCTCGCCGGCGCCGGTCTCCACGACGACCTCCTGGCCGGCCTTGACCAGGCGGCCAACGGTTTCAGGGACGAGGGCCACGCGGGTCTCGCGCGGCGTGATTTCCTTCGGTACGGCGATGCGCATGCGTCACCCTGTGGTGGAGGGTTTCGAGTCGTGTCGTGAGGCGCGGGCCTGCGCGGGCGCCGGAAACCTCTCCGGAGGCGACTCGCGCCGGGCCAATCGGGGAATCTACTTCCTTCCTCCGCGCGGGGTGAAATCACCGCGCCGCGGCCGACAGCGATCACGACGGAGGCCTTGCGGCGCCCCTCTCGCGGCCGGCGGCCCGGCTCGGCGGACCCCCGGGCGAAACGACAGGCGGCCCGGGAACGGCGATCGCGCGCGTGCCCGGGCGCCCTGGAGGAGTCTGCTGGCCGCATGAAACAGCAGCCGGCGTGCCACGGAAAGTCCGCATTTCCCGATGGGTAGAGGCGCATTCGGGCGAAGGCTGGATGCGGACTTGTGACGATTGCCGAAGATCGTTCGGCAAGCTGCCTGCTGCGGCGCCGGCCCGCCGACTGTCAGAGTGTCAGCGGGCCGGATGGGACTGGCAGGGGCGCGCGATTGGCCAGGAGCGGCCGCCGCCCGCGCGGGACCTCAGGCGGCGATGGGTCGGGGCATCGAGATGCCCGTCTTCCACTGTTGGAAGCGCTCGAGCGACTCGGCCGGGATCGTGCCCTTCATGTCCTTGCCGCGGATCGTGAACGTGGCCTTGCGCGCGCTGCCGATCAGCACCTTGCCCCGGTCCGTGATCTCGATCTCCTCACGCGCGGCGACACGGACCTCGTCGCGGCCGACCGTGGTGAGGAGTGCGTCGCGGTCACCGAGCCGGCCCTTCCAGGGCGTGTTGCGGCTGCCCGACACGGTGAACTCGATCACGTCGGGGGACTCCTTCGCCCGCGCCTTGCGCAGCGTGGCGAGGGACTCGTCGAGCTGCTCGAGGTCGGACTCCGCGGGCGTCACGTCGAAGGCGTGCCGGTAGCGCGCGAAGCGCCAGAACGACTGCGCGCCCCAGAACAGCTGGAACACGCCGACCCGGAGCCAGACCGCGGCCCCCGAGTTCCCGGCGCGCATCCCGGTGACGGAGTCGACGACGTTGAAGACGCCGACCAGGACCACGGTGGCGCCGTCGATCGCCAGCCCGAGCGGCCGCGGCCGGAGCAGGTTGAAGCCGCCGCTGCCGATGAGCACGAGACCCAGCACCGCGGAGACGAGGTCGAACGGCGGGATCAGCGAGAGCAGGATCGTGATGAGGCCGATGACGAGGCTGCCGATCGCCCACGTGCGCACGACCCGGCGCACCGTGAGGTAGTCGGCCGCCTGCTGGAGACGCTGGGAGGGACTGGGGGCGTTCACGGGATCCTCCGGGGGGGACGGATGCGGCCCGCGTCGCGGCCGGCGCGGGGCGCCGCAGGGGAGGGACGCGTGGACGCCCGGGTTATCGGAGGGCCGCGGCGAGCGCTTGAGAACGTGCTCCGGCCGAACGCCGCGCGGGCGGGAGATGCTGCTTCGGTCCTGCGCCGGAAGGCGCAATCCAAATTCCGCCGCCCGCCGATGGCTCTCCAGGGGAAATTCGGATGAACCCCTGCGGCCGCGATGCTAGCGTCCCGCCGTCGTTTCGGGCCGGGGCCATGCGAGGGGAGTCGGCCGACCGGATCGGTCGTCGTGCGGACACCTCGGCTCCGGCGAAGGAGGCCCGCATGATCCCGATCGATGCCTCGTTCGTGCTCCTCGCCGCCGACCTCACGGTCGAGCAGGCGCTTCGTCGCCTCGCGCTCCACCCGCGCGCCCGCTGGGTGATCGTGCGGAGGCTGCGCGAAGGCCGCATCTACTGGTATTCGTTCCCGGCGCCCCAACTGCGCACGCGGCTCGAGGTGGCCGCGCCGACGGAGCCCGTCGGCATCCTGCTCGACCTGCACGAATGGAGCTCGACACGGTCGCACCTGCGCGCCGCCGTGGACGAGACCGCGCTCCGGCCGGGCCACGTGCTCCTGGCGGCGAGCGGCGCGCCGGCGGGCGTGTTCGCGCCGCCGCCGCAGGCCGCT
>CAZIXL010000293.1:0-4691 GCA_964542885.1 uncultured bacterium | reverse complement strand
TCCTCGTAGTAGTACGGCACGTCGTCGCGGATGACGCGCTCCAGCGCGACCGCCGTGACCTTGCCGTGCAGCGTTTCGCCGCTGCGACGGATCCAGTCGTTCAGGCGGCGCGCCTCGCGGGCGGCGACGATGGCCAGCTCGTACTTGCTCTTGCCCGGCGGCGGAACGAGTGACGAAAGCTTCATGGGGCTTCTCCTGCACGCGTCGGCGGGTGGATCGAGACGCGGATCGCGCCCACCCGCCGGGGCGCGCGCCGCGATGAAATCAGTGACCCGGAACCAGGCGTCGCACGCGTGCGCGCTCGACGTCGTGGATCGAGATGAGCCGCGCGGACGCGGCCTCGAGGTCGTCGTTGACGACCAGGTAATCGTAGTGCACGTACTGCGCGAGTTCGCCGGGCGCGTTGCCCATGCGGCGCTCGATCACGTCACGCGCGTCGGTGCCGCGCCCCTCGAGGCGCGAGCGCAGCACGTCGAGCGACGGCGGCGTCACGAACACGGTCACGGCGTCGGGCCGGCGCTCGCGCACGCTGGCGCCGCCCTGCACGTCGATGTCGAGCACGACGACGCGCCCGGCGCGCATCTGCTCGTCCACCTCGCGCAGCGGGGTGCCGTACAGGTTCGCGTGCACTTCGGCCCACTCCAGGAAGTAGCCCTGCTGGCGCTGCGCCTCGAACTGCTCGCGCGAGACGAAGCGGTATTCCACGCCGTCGGTCTCGCCGGCTCGCATCGGGCGCGTGGTCGACGAGATCGCGAACACGCAGTCCGGCCGCGCCTGCATCAGGCGCTGGACGAGCGTGCCCTTGCCCGCGCCCGAGGGCCCCGAGACGACCAGCAGGAAGCCGCCGGGCGCGAGGCCGAAGGGCGAAGGCAGCGAGGACGGTTGCGCGGAAGCGGTCACCGTCACTCCACGTTCTGGACCTGCTCGCGCAGGCGCTCGATCTCTTCCTTCATCACGATCACCGCGTGGGCGATGTCGACGTCGTTCGCCTTGGAACCGATCGTGTTCGCCTCGCGGTTCATCTCCTGCAGCAGGAAGTTGAGCTTGCGGCCCGCCAGCTCGGGCCCCTCGATGAGGTGCTTGAACTGGTCGAGGTGGGCCGACAGGCGCACGCACTCCTCGGTGCAGTCGAGCCGGTCGGCGAGCATCGCCACTTCCTGGGCGATGCGAATCGGGTCCATCTCGACGTCGTCGAGCAGCGGCTTGATGCGCGAGACCATGCGCTCCTTGGCCTCGAGCGGCCGCAGCGGCGCGCGCGCGGACACCCGTTCCAGCTCGGTGCGCAGGATCACGAGGCGCTGTTCGAGGTCGGCGGCCAGCGCCGCGCCCTCGCGCCCCTTCATGCCGTTCATGCTGTCGCAGGCCTTCTCGACCACGGTCTTGACCAGCGTCCAGGTTTCCTCGTCGCTGAACGTGGTGTGCTCCCACGTGAACAGGTCGGGCAGCGACGCCATGGTGCGCAGGTCGATCTCGCCGGCGAGCTTGTAGCGCTCGCGCAGCTGCTGCATGAGACTCACGTAGCGGTCTGCGACGGACTCGTTCAGCTTGAGCACGTCGCCCTGCTCGCCGGCCCCGACCCAGGTGACCGTGAGGTTGAACTTGCCGCGCGAGAACCGGTCCTGGATGAGCTGGCGGATCTGGTCCTCGAAGAGCAGCGCGGCCTTGGGCGCCCGCACCGAGACCTCGCAGAACCGGTGGTTGACCGACCGGATTTCGGCCGACAGGCGCTGCCCGTCGCGCTCGATTTCGGCCATGCCGTAGCCGGTCATGCTGCGGATCATGCGGGACCTCCGTGGGGGTGGCTGGGGGACGGCGGAAGGTACGGGAGCCGGGAGCCCGGAGTCAAAGCGGGCCGCGCCAATCGCGGGTTTTCTCGCGATCGGGCCGTTCGCGCGGGCGGCGCCGGAGTCCACCGGGATTGCACAGACCGCTGGGGAAAACACGCGGGCGCGGCGTGGCGCCGGGCGATGCGCGAACGCCGGCGGGCTCGGGGCGCCGCCGGCGTTCGGGGTTCCGGATGCGGGTCGCCCGTCAGCGGTCGCCCTTCTCCAGCCGCACGATGTCGCCGCGCTTGGTGCCGGCGCCGCCGTCGACGATCTCGCAGGTGGCGAACTTCTCGGCCACGCTCACGATCTTGATCGCGCCGTTCTCGCTCGAGTCGAAGCCGAGGCTCTCGTTCGTGTCGGGGTCGATCATCTCCTCGCCCTTCTTGAGGAGCTTGAGCGTCATGCCGGCCTTGAGGCCCACGTTCGTGCCGGCGTTGATGACGACCTTCTTGCCCTCGACCTTCATGACCGAGCCTTCCCACGGCAGGTCCTCGAGCTGCAGCGCGACCTGGTAGGCGGCCTTGTTCGCCGCCACCTGCAGCGCGTCGGCGAGCGAAGCGTGCTCCTTGGACGAGTAGCCGACGCCGCCGCCGACCACGCCCTTGCTGGCGGCCTTGATCAGCCCGCCACCGATGCCCAGCCCCTTGCCCTTCGCCGTGCCGTCCACCGTCATGTCGGCGATCACTTCGCTGGTCTCGGTGCGGATCACGCGCACGTTGAGGCGCGCCCACGCGACCTCGCCCGACAGGCCCAGGCTGCCCACGCCGAGCGTCTTCGCGCCCGCGCCGCCGGCGATCGCGCCGATCGAGCTGGACTTCTTGTTCGGGTCGGCGTCGATCAGCTCGACCTTCACCGTGTAGTCGGCGCCCTTGATCTTGCCGATCTTGGCGGCCGTCTTCTGGTCCACGCGGCCGCTGGCGCCCAGGTCCTGCTCGCCCATCACGTCGTCGAGCGCCGTCGTGCGCTCGACCATGACGAAGCGGTGCGTGTTGTTCATGGCCTGGCGCACCTGCGTCTCGATGTTGTTCGTACCGCCACTCGAGGTGGAGGGCGACTTCATCGACGAGGCGAGCAGGCGGACCCACTCGTTGTTGTATTCCTGCGCCCCCGAGCGGCGCTCCTCGGACATGACCACGCCGACGCGCGGCTTGTAGCCCGTGAAGTCGGTGTACGCGATGTCGAGCCACGCGTCGTCCTTGAGCTGCTTGGGATCCGACGGGAAGTCCTTTTCGCCCTTCTTGGTCTCGAGGTAGGGCTTCCAGTCGCCCTCGGCGCGCGCCTGCGGGGCGGCGAGAACGCCGAGCGCGAGCAGCGCGGCGAAGAGGGAGAACCAGCGGGAGCGGGACATGACAGGAGTCTCCTTTCCTGGGTCGGCGTGATCGTCCGTGGGTCCGAGCAGGTCGATGGGCGGCGCGGGGTCGAACATGCGTTCGCGCGGAGGATGGAAGGCACGACCCCGCGCGCCCGAAGGAATCGAGCCGTCCGAAGCGGCGGCAGGCTAGCACGGCGCGACGCATTCGCGGCGCGGGAAATGCGGTCACGGCGGGGCCCGCCGCAAGTTCCGGCGAGTGCGAACGAGGCGTGACGGGTCCGGCTGGGTTTCCGCGCAAGGTGAAAAGAAGTGGACCCGCCGCGTGGGGGAACACGACGGGTCCGGCAACCCGGATCTCGGGACGGCCCCGTACTAGGGCATGAGACCCAGGCGCTTCATCTTGGTGACGAGCGACGTGCGCCGCATGTTCAGCAGGTTCGCCGCGCGCGACTTGTTGCCCTTCGTCTCGCGCAGCGCCTGCTCGATGCTGGCGCGTTCACGCGCGTCCATCTCTTCCGCAAGGCTCGTCGGGGCGCCGTTGTCGGAGTCGAGCGGTACTTCGCGCGGGGTGACGGGCCGCTCGTTCGTGGCCGACACGACGATACGCTGCGCGACCGCACGCATCTGCCGGACGTTGCCCGGCCAGCCGTAGTCCAGCAGTCGCGCCCGCGCCGCGTCCGAGAGCGACACGCGCCGGCGTGCCGCGCGATTGAACTCCGAGAGGAAGTGGTCGAGCAGCAGTTCCACGTCGTCGCCGCGCTGGCGCAGCGGCGGCAGCGTGTACACCGCGTGCGCGAGACGGTAGTACAGGTCGCTGCGGAAGCCCTTGCCGTTCTGCAGGTCCTCACGCTGCCGGTTGGTCGCGGCCACGACGCGCGTGTTGACCTTCAGGTCGCGCGTCCCGCCCACGCGGCGCAGCGCCCCGGACTCGAGGTAGCGGAGCAGCTTCGCCTGCAGGTCGACGGACATCTCCCCGATCTCGTCGAGGAAGATCGTGCCTTCGTGCGCGGCTTCGAACAGGCCGACCTTGTCGGCGAGCGCGTTCGTGAACGAGCCCTTCACGTGCCCGAAGAACTCCGACTCGAGCATGGATTCGGGCACCGCGCTGGCGTTGACGGCCAGGAAATCGCCCACGCGCCCCGACAACCGATGCACGCCCTGCGCGATCAGCTCCTTGCCCGTCCCCGACTCGCCCAGCACGAGCACCGGCAGGTCACTGACCGCCACTCGCGAGATGTCCTCGAGCATCTCGAGAATCGTGACGCTCCGAGTGACCATCCCGAACGTATCCAGCGCCCACTGCGCACGACGCGTGAGCTCGGCGTTGACCTTCGGGCGGCGCGCGGGACGCGGCCGCGTGCTGCTCGGCACGTAGGGCTCGTCCTCGGAGCGCATCAGGCTTTCGAGCGCCTCGACGCGGGCCCGAGCTTCTTCGAGCCGCGCCCGGGCACCGATGCGCTCGAAATGCTCGAACGCCGACCGGTAGGCTTCGAGAGCGTGGGAACGGTTGCCGAAGCCCGGAGCCGATTCGGTCGAGATCCAATCGCCGTACG
>CAZIXL010000292.1:0-4693 GCA_964542885.1 uncultured bacterium | reverse complement strand
ATCGCGACCCAGAAGATCATGATGCTGCCGTGGTTCGTGATCAGCATGTTGTACTGGCCCGGCGAGACCACGCCGAAGCCCGGCACGACCTGGCCCGGGAACGCCAGCTGCATGCGGAACACGTAGGCCATGAACGCGCCGAGCAGCGCGAGCGTCATGCCCGTGAACATGTACTGGAAGCCGATGATCTTGTGGTCGGTCGACCAGAAGTACTTCTTGAACCAGCCCTCGTCGTGGTGGGCGTGGTGCGCGTCGTGCGCCGTGCCGGCCACGTGGGCCTCCTCGTGCGTGTGGTTCGCCATGTCGCTCCCCGTCACTGCCCGCGCGGAACCAGGGCGGAGACGGCGCCGCTGGCACCTTCCGCCGGAGTCTCGGTGGACGCGTCGGCCGACGGCTCGACCGCATGCGCCTGTTGCCACGTCGCGAACGACTCGGGGGTGTCCACCACGAGCTTCGCGCCCATCACGCCGTGCCCGATGCCGCAGATCTCGGCGCACAGGATGTCGTACGAACCGGTCTTCGTGGCCTTGAACCAGCCGGTGTAGGTGCGCCCGGGGTCCGCGTCCTGCTTCAGGCGGAACGCGGGGACGAAGAAGCTGTGCACGACGTCCTTCGACTCGAGCTCGAAGTGGTACGTCTTGCCGACCTCGACGTGCATTTCGTCGGTCGTGCGCACGTCGTCGGGCGTGCCCAGCTTCCCGTCGGGGCCCGGGTCGTCGAACGTCCACGCCCACTGCTGCGCGGTCACCTTCACCACGCGGTCGGCGGGCGGCATCGTCTGCTTGATCTTCACCCACACGCGGATCGCCGCGATGATGATGATCACGTCGAAGACCAGGATCAGCGTGTGCGGGATGTTGATCCAGCGCTTGAGGTGCTTCTCCTTGCCCGTCACGTACTGGGCCGGCACGCCGGGCTTCGCGCGGAAGCGGAAGATCAGCCAGAAGAACATCGCCTCGGCCGCCAGGAACCACACGCCGACGATCAGCGTGATGACCAGGAACAGGCGGTCCACGTCGCCCGAGAAGGTCGAGGCGCTCGTGACGAGTTGATCAAGCATCGGCTCGGGCTCCCCCGCTCACTTGAGGATGAACGCGAACACCGCGCCCACGTACAGCACCGCGAGCACGACGGTCAGGATGAACGTCCACTTGGCCACGTCCTGGCCCCAATTCGGTGACGGCTGCTCGCCGTGATCCGCCATGAAAGGTCTCCCTCGCTCCGGGTCAGTGCGGCAGCGACTTCACGTACGAGACGACGTTGTGCATCGCCGTGCTGTCGGCGAGCGTCATCGACATGGCGCGCATCTGCGCGCCGGTGATGTCGTCGGGATTGGCGCCGCGCATGCCGGAGTGGAACTTCTCGAGCTGCGCGACCAGGTACCAGTCGTGCTGGTTCGCGAGCGGCGGCGCGTTCATGACCTGGTTGCCCATCGCGTTCTCGCCGTGGCACGTCTGGCAGATCGTGCGGAACGAAACGGCGCCGGCCGCGGTGTCGGCCAGGGCGAAGTCGGGCTTCTGCCACACGGCCTTCATCTTCGAGACGTGCAGCGCCACGTCCTCGACGTCGTTCTTGAGCGTGAGCGAGCGCGCCATGGGCCGCATGCGGTGGCCTTCCATGTCGTCGGGATGCGCGCCGCGGACGTCGGTCTTGAACTTGGTGAGCTGCGCCTGCACGTACCACTGCGGCAGGCCGGCGATCGCCGGCGCGCGCAGCGCGAGGCTGCCCTCGCCCGTGGCGCCGTGGCACGGCACGCACGTCTCGTAGAGCGAGTCGCCGCGCTGCGCGGCGGTCTGGGTGCCGCATCCGGCGGCCAGGGCGCTGGCCGTCGCGGCCGCGATCAAGGCGATGTAGGCCTTGTTCAGCAAGGCATCCTCCTCGACACCAATGGACGGTTCAGGGACGAATCCACGCCGTCGTGCCCGAGGGACGGGCACCTGCCCGGATGGAAAGGGCGGTCGCAGCTTCGGGGGGCGTGTATAGCACGAGCCCACCGGACCTGACCACAACTCTTTGACGCGCCCGCGGCCGCCGCAGCGGGCTCCGCCGCGCGGCTGGAGCGGCCGGATCGCAGATCCACTCGCGCCCTCACGAGAGGTGCCGCCCGAGCCACGCGTCGGCCGTCATGCACAGGAAGAGGGCGAACAGGTAGAGGATCGAGAAGCGGAAGAGATGCATGGCGCGGGGCACGCCCGGGTCGCGGTGCAGCCGCCAGGCGGCGGCCACGAAGAGCGCGCCCAGCACCGCGGCCGAGACCAGGTAGAGCGGCCCCAGGCCGGCAAGCGGTCCGACCACCAGCGTCACGGGCACGAGCACGAGCGAGTACGCGAGGATCGCCCGTCGCGTGGCCGGCTCGCCGTGCGTGACGGGCAGCATCGGCAGGTTCGCGCGCAGGTAGTCCTCGCGCCGGTAGAGCGAGAGCGCCCAGAAGTGCGGCGGCGTCCACAGGAACACGATCGCCGCGATCGCGATGGCGGGCAGCTCGACGCGGCCCGTCACGGCGGCCCACGCGATGATGGGCGCCGAGGCGCCGGCGCCGCCGCCGATCACGATGTTCTGCGGCGTGCGCCGCTTGAGCCACACGGTGTAGACGACCGCGTAGTAGAAGATGTTGACCATCGCGAGCAGCGCCGCGAGCGGGTTGCAGAGCACCGCGAGCACCACGTACGACAGCCACGACAGCAGCAGCCCCAGCGCCGCCGCCTGCGCGGGCGCGAGCACGCCGGCGGGCAGCGGCCGCGTGCGCGTGCGCAGCATGAGCGCGTCGATGTCGCGGTCGTAGTAGTGGTTGAACGCCGCCGCGGCCGCGGCCGACAGGGCGATGCCGATGCCGGCGCCCCAGAAGACGCGCGCCGAGAGCGGCCCGTCGGCCGCGAGCAGCGCCGCCGGCAGGCCCGTGAACAGCACCAGCAGGACGATGCGCGGCTTGGTCAGCTCGAGCCACGCGCGGAGCGCGGCGGAGCGGCGGACCGTGGTCGGGACGGCGACGCTCATCGGGCGGGCACCTCCGCTTCCTGCACCAGGGCGGCGGGCTGCGCGGCGAGCCGCAGCGTTGCGACCAGCGACACCGCGAGGATCGCGGCCGCGTTGCCCAGGTGCAGCGCCGACACCCACACCGGGATGCCGAGCAGCACGTTGACGACGCCGATCGCGACCTGCAGCAGCACGAGCCGCGGCAGCAGGTGCGCGGCGTAGCGCACGAACCCGTCGCTCGCGTGGCGCGCGCGCCAGCCCAGGAAGAGGATCACGGCGAGCAGCAGGTATGCCGCGAAGCGATGCGCCATCTGCAGCCCCACGAGCCCGGTCATGGCCGGGAACCACTCGCCGTTGCACGTCGGCCAGTCGGGGCACGCGAGGCTCGCGTGGTTCGTGCTCACCATGCCGCCCAGCACCGCCTGGCACCACGTGAGCACGGTCGCCGCCGCGAAGAGCGGCAGGTGGTCGGGCGCGCGAGGACCCGAGGCCTCGATCGCGCGCGGGTCCGCCTCGTGGCGGGCCACGACCGCGATCGTGACGAGCGTCGAGAAGAGCAGCAGGCCGACGGCCAGGTGCCCGCTCACGATCGAGGGGTCGAGCAGCTTCCACACGGTGAGCGCGCCGAGCAGCGCCTGCGAGAAGTAGAGCGCCACCGAGAGCGCCGCGAGCCCGCCCAGCCGGCCGCGTGTCTCGCGCCGCGCCAGCGCGGTGCCGGCCGTCGCGAAGAGCAGCAGGCCGACGAGCAGCGCCAGCAGCCGGTGGAACCACTCCATCCAGATGTTGAAGTCGAACTCGGGGATGAGCCGGCCGTGGCAGAGCGGCCAGTCCGGGCACGACAACCCCGAGCCCGTCGTGCGCACGATCGAGCCCACGACGATCAGGGCGAACATCAAGCTGGAGGTGGCGACGGCAAGCCGCGAGACGCTGCGGAACGCGCCCGTGGATGGCATTCGGGGAACCTCGGCAGGCCGGATACGACGCTCGGGGGGGCCGGCGCTGGCTCGCGGGACGCGGGGACGCACGGTCGCCGCGACGGCGGGAGGGATGGCGCTCGGGCCGACGGACAAGGCCGGCAAACTAGCACATCCGATGCGCTTGGCGGGCATGCGACCCCTGAAATTTGCGTTTGGGTTCGCGCCAGCCTGCAGGGCCGCGGGGACGGCCCCGCAGCGCCCGGGCCGGGGCGCTATAGTGCCCGCTTTCCCGCGCTCCCCTTCCCCGGATCCGGACGATGACCGAACCCCTGCCGGCGGAGGCGCGCGAGTTCTGCCGGCGCACCCTGCCGCGGGTCTCGCGCACCTTCGCCCTGAACATCGAACTGCTGAGCGGGTCGTTCCGCGAGGCCGTGCGCGTGGCCTACCTGCTCTGCCGCGCGGCCGACACGATCGAGGACCGCTGGGCGGGCAGCGCGGGCGAGATCGAGGCCCGCTTCGCCGCCTTCCTCGCCGCACTCGCGGGTGACGAGGCGGCCGGGGTCTCGTTCGCAAACGTCCCGGCCGGGCCCGGCGCCGGCGACGACCTGGACCTGCTCGCCCACCTGCCGCTCGTCCTCGCCGCCTTTCGCGCGCTCGAGCCCGGCGACCGCGAGGCGATCGCGGACGGTGTGCGCACGATGTCGGAAGGCATGGGTCGCTACGCGGCGCGTGCCGCCCGCCGCGGACCCGACGTCCCCTACCTCGACGACGAGGCGGAGCTACGCGATTACTGCTGGGTCGTG
>CAZIXL010000291.1:0-4708 GCA_964542885.1 uncultured bacterium | reverse complement strand
GTCACCAGCTCGAGCAGCGGCGTGCCCGCGCGGTTGAACTCGACGCGCGAGAGCCGCACGTCGCCGTGCCGCTCGGGGTGGAACGACTTGCCCGCGTCCTCCTCGAGGTGCACGCGCGTGAGCGCGAACCGGCGCGTCCCGCCGTCCACCACCGCCGGCAGCGCCCCGCCCTCGCAGATCGGCCGGTCGTACTGCGTGATCTGGTAGTTCTTCGGCATGTCCGGGTAGAAGTAGTTCTTGCGCGCGAACACGCTCGTCTCGCGGATCGCGCCTTCCAGCGCCAGCCCCAGCGCGATCGCCGCGTCGACGGCCGCCTCGTTCGCGCGCGGCAGCGCCCCGGGCAGGCCGAGGCACACCGGGCACGTGCGCGTGTTGGGCTCCTCTCCGAACGCGACCGGGCAGCCGCAGAACATCTTGGTCCGCGTCCGCAGCTGGATGTGGCACTCGAGCCCGATCACCGCTTCCCAGGCCATGCCACCTCCCGCTCGGGCCCGCGCGCGATGCGCGCCGGGTCGCCGTCCACCTCGATCGCGCGCGCCGCGCGCAGCAGCAGCGGCTCGCCGTCGGCCGCCGCCAGCAGCTGGACGCCCACGGGCAGGCCGCCCGGTGCGAATCCCGCCGGCACCGACAGGCCGGGGATGCCCGCGAGGTTCGCGCCGATCGTGAACACGTCGCTCAGGTACATCGCCAGCGGGTCGTCGAGCTTCTCGCCCAGCCGGAACGGCAGCGTGGGTGCGGTGGGCACCAGCAGCACGTCGCAGCGCCCGAACGCGGCGTCGTACTCGCGGCGGATGCGCGTCCGGGCCCGCTGGGCCTTGAGGTAGTAGGCGTCGTAGTAGCCGGACGAGAGCGCGTAGGTACCGAGCAGGATGCGCCGCCGCACCTCGGGCCCGAACCCCTCGCTGCGCGTGCGCGTGTACAGGTCGACCACGTCGGCGGCGCGCGCCGCGCGGTGCCCGTAGCGCACGCCGTCGAAACGCGCGAGGTTGCTGCTCGCCTCGGCGGTCGCGACCAGGTAGTAGGCGGCCACGCCGAACTCGCCCGGCAGGAACTCGAACGGCACGCGCACGGCGCCGGCCCGCTCGAGCGCCGCGGCCGCGCGCTCGAGCGCGGCGACGATCGCGGGATCGACCCCCGCGGCCCACAGGCTGGCGGGCCACCCGAAGCGCAGCCCCTGCACGCCGCCGTCCCACCCCGACACGTCGGGCGGCGGGCCCGGGCGCGACGTGGCGTCGAACGGGTCCGGGCCGGCGAGCGCCGCGTAGAGCAGCGCCAGGTCGCCGGCGTGGCGCGCGAACAGCCCGACCTGGTCGAGCGAGGAGCCGAACGCGACGAGCCCGTAGCGCGAGAGCCGGCCGTAGGTGGGCTTGAGCCCGTAGACGCCACAGAATGCCGCGGGCTGGCGCACCGAGCCGCCCGTGTCGGAGCCGAGCGCCAGCGGCACGAGGCCGTAGGCCACCGCGGCCGCCGAGCCGCCGCTCGAGCCGCCCGGCACGCGCGCGAGGTCCCACGGGTTGCGCGTCGGCCCGTAGCAGCTGAACTCGGTCGAGGAGCCCATGGCGAACTCGTCCATGTTCGACTTGCCCGCCACCACCGCGCCCGCCTCGCGCAGGCGGCGGATCACCGTCGCGTCGTAGGGCGAGTGCCAGCCGGCGAGGATGCGCGAGCCGCAGGTCGTGGGGTAGTCCGTCGTGCACAGGTTGTCCTTGACCAGCACGGGCACGCCGGCGAGCGGCCCGGCCTGCGGCGCGGCGAGCGCGGCCGCGTGCCGCGCCGCGGGGTCGCTGTGCGCGACCGCGTGCACGTCGCGCTCCCACTCGCGCGCGGGACCGTCCCAGCCGCTCTCGACGGCCGCCTCCGGCGCGAGCGCCCCGGCGCGCGCCGCGCCGGCCAGCGCGGCGGCCGACGCGCGCCAGGGCTCGTGCGGTGCGCTCACGGGTTCACGTTCTCCACGATCGGCGGCACCACGAAGCAGCCGTCGCGCACGTCGGGGGCGCCCGCCACCGCGTCCTCGGCGTCGAGCGTGCGGCCGTCGGGCGCGTCGGCGCGCAGCGGCGCGTCGGCGGGCGCGAACGCCGTCGGCTCGCAGCCCTCCAGGTCGAGCGCGTTCAGCGTCGCCGCGAAGGCGAGCACGGCCGAGAGCTGTTCGGCCGTGCGATGCACCTCGTCGTCGGCGATGGCCAGCCGCGCGAGCGCGGCGATGCGCCGCACCTCCGCGTCGTCAATCGCCATCGCCCGCCCCCGTCACGAACCGCGCGAGCACCTTGCGCACCGACCCGGTGAAGCGGACGGTGAGCTTCATGTCGGGGCCCTCGCCCTCGGCCTCGAGCACCGTCCCCGCGCCGAAGCGCTCGTGCATCACGCGCTGGCCGACGGCGCGGCGCGCCGCCGCGCCGCGCAGCGGCGCCGCGGTCACGCCGTGCGACGGGCCGCCCGGCACCTCGTCGGGGTCGTACGCGACGTCGGCGACGTCGTCGCGCTGGTACGTGCGGCCGTCCCCCCAGCGCTGGTCCTCGGTGTCGCGGGGCGTGCTGCGCCGGAAGCCGTTGGCGCCGCCGGGGCGGGCGGCGCGCGGCGTCGCGCCCCAGGTGCCCGGCGACTCGTCCTCGCGCTCGAGCAGTCCCGCCGGGATCTCGTCCACGAAGCGCGAGACCTGCGCGCCCCACGACGAGAACCCGCCGTCGCCGGGGGTGAAGCGGCGGCGGTAGGCCGCCGCCGTCAGCAGCACGTCGTCCTTGGCACGCGTCAGCGCGACGTAGAAGAGCCGCCGTTCCTCCTCCAGCTCGCGCGCGTCCTCGAGCGAGGAGCCGTGTGGCATGAGGCCCTCCTCGAGGCCGGCCACGACCACGCTGCGGAACTCGAGGCCCTTGGCGTTGTGCGCGGTCAGCAGCAGCACGCGGTCGTCGGTCTCGCTCAACCGGTCGGCGTCGGTCATGAGGGAGCACTCCGAGAGGTACTCGACCAGGCCGCCGCGGCCCTGTTCGCCGAACGCCACGGCCGAGGCCGCGAGTTCCTGCACGTTCGCGGTGCGCTCGGCCAGCTCCTGCGGGCCGTCGCAGGTCGTCTCGAGGTGCGCGCGGTAGCCGCTCTTGTCGAGCAGCACCGCGAACAGCTCCCCGAGCGGGCCCTCGCGCCGGGCCTCGAGCTCGTCGAGCAGCGCCAGCACCTGGCCGGCCCCGGCCTTGGCCGCCCCGCGCAGCGCGCCCTCGGTGCGCAGCGCGCGCAACGCCGCCGCGGGCGGCACGCCGAGCGCGACGCGCGATTCGACCAGGCCCTGGACCGCGGGGCCGAGCCCGCGCCGCGGCGTGTTCCACACCCGGAAGAACGACGCCGTGTCGGCCGGGTTCACGAGCAGGCGCAGCCAGGCCAGCACGTCCTTCACCTCGCGGCGCTGGTAGAACGACACGCCGCCCACGATCTCGTACGCGATGCCGGCGTGGCGCAGCTCCGTCTCGAGCGCCCGCGACTGCGCGTTGGTGCGGTACAGCACCGCGCATTCCGCCAGCGGCACGCCCGCGCGGGCGCGCGACTCGAGGTGGCGCCGCACGCGGCGCGCCTCGGCGCTCTCGTCCGCGCACAGCACGAAGCGTAGCGGCGCGCCGTCCTCGCGCTCGCACCAGAGCGTCTTGCCCTTGCGGGCCTGGTTGTTGGCGATGACCGCGTTCGCCGCCTTCAGGATGTTCCCCGTCGAGCGGTAGTTCTGCTCGAGGCGGATCGTGGCGGCGCCCGGGAAGGCGCGCTCGAAGTCGAGCACGTTCGCGAGGTCGGCCCCGCGCCAGCCGTAGATGGACTGGTCGTCGTCGCCGACCACGAACAGGTTGCCGTGCGCCGCGGCGAGCGCCTGCACCAGCCGGAACTGCGCGTGGTTCGTGTCCTGGTACTCGTCGACCAGCACGTGCTCGAAGCGCCGGCCCCAGCGCTCGCCGGCCTCCGGGTGCTCGATGAAGAGCCGCACCGCCTCGGCGATCAGGTCGTCGAAGTCGAGCGCACCCGCGTGCCGGAGCGCCCCCTGGTAGCGCGCGTAGAGCAGCGCCACGTTGCGGTCGAACGGCGTCATCGCCGCGCGCTCGGCGTGCTCGGGGCTCACGAGCGCGTTCTTGCAGTCCGAGATCCGGGCCAGCACCGCGCCCGGCCGGTAGGCGGTCTCGTCGAGCCCGAGGTCGCGGCGCACGTCGCGCAGCAGCGCCTCCTGGTCCTCGCGGTCGTAGATCGTGAACGCGGCGGGCAGTCCCAGCGTGGCCGCCTCGCGGCGCAGCAACCGCACCGCGGTCGCGTGGAACGTGCCGATCCACAGGCGCGACGCGTCCGGCCCGACCTCGCGCTCGATGCGCTCGCGCATCTCGCGGGCGGCGCGGTTGGTGAACGTGAACGCGAGCACCGCGTCGGGGCGCACGCCGCGCTCCAGCAGGCGCGCCACTCGCGAAGTGAGGACGCGGGTCTTGCCCGAGCCGGCGCCGGCGATCACGAGCGCCGGCCCGCGCTCGTGCTCGACCGCTTCGCGCTGGGCGGGGTTCAGGGGAAACGCAGGCGCCACGCAGGGACTCCGGGGAGGAATGGAAGAGGTGAGTCCGCAATCTACCCGAACGCGCGCGGGGCCTCCAAGCAGAAGGGCCGCCCGGGGTTCGACCGGCGGGCCCGGGCGACGGGCAGCCGGTGGGGCACATCAAGAACAGCAAAGAGCGGGGAAACGGCAAAGGCCCCAGCACGA
>CAZIXL010000290.1:0-4746 GCA_964542885.1 uncultured bacterium | reverse complement strand
CACGTCGCCCATCAGCGTCGACAGCGGGAGCTTGGTGGACTTCTGGTTGCCGAGGTCCTCGAGGTAGATGCACGGCAGCTGCGCCGACGGCGTCGCGGTCTCGGCCAGCACGTTGAAGATCAGGCTGTCCTTCCCCGACAGATCCTTGCCGGCCCAGCCGATGCCGGCGTTCGCCATCGCCCAGTCGCCGCCGGTCTGCGACGTCCAGCCGAGCTTGAGCGAGTAGTTGCCCACCAGCGACCAGTCGGTGGTGACCGGACACTTGTCGGTGTTGGCGCGCAGCAGCGTGCTGGGCGCGGTCACCGACGTGTAGCTCGGGTCGTAGTACACGGCGGTCGGGCTGTCGCTGAAGAACACCGCGTCGAACGGATCCCGGTCGACCGCGGGCACCACCGCGAAGTCCCGCGCGCTGGCGTCACTCACCGCCGCGCTCAGCGAGTTGCTGACGCGCACGCGGCACGCGCTGCCGAGCGCCGCCGACGGCGTCCACGCGTACGAGCCGCTGGCGGCCGGCGCGGAGGCGACGATGTCGCTCCACGTGGCGCCGCCGTCGGTGCTGAGCTCGATGCGAACGTTGGTGATGTTCGCGCTCGTGAACAGGATGTTGTGCGCGGAGCCGGCCTCCCACTGCTGCAGCCCGTCGGGCGACACCAGCGCGATGCTCGACACCGGCACCGAGATCGTGAACGTCGCCGCGCTCACGTCGTTCAGCGCCGGGTTCGACGCGTCGGAGACGCGCACCAGCGCCTGCGTGCTGGGCGTGGCGGGGATGGTCCACGCGTACGACGGCGGGCTGGCGGGCACGCCGCTGGCGATCGACTGCCAGGTCGCGCCGTTGTCCGCCGAGTACTCGAGGTTCACGGCCGACACGTTCGCGCTCGTCCACGCGATGGTGCGGATCGAGCCGATCGCCCAGTCCTCACCGCCGTTCGGCACCGAGAGCGTGAGCGTCGGCGTGCCGGCATGGCCGAGGTCGTAGCGCAGCACGCGCTGGTTCGCCCAGTCGGCCAGCCACAGCCGGCCGAGCAGCTCGTCCACCGCGAGCGCGCGCGGGGTCGCGAGACTGGCGGCGTTGGGCGGGTTCGGGCCGGCATTGGTGGTGAACGTCGCCTGGCCCAGCACCACGTCGGCCGGCGCGCCGTTCGCGAGCGTCGCGGCGGCGTCGAAGATCATGACGCGGTTGTTCGCCTCCTCCACCACGTACAGGCGGCCGGTCGCGTCGCCGGTGACGTAGCGGGTGGTGGAGAACTTGGACTGCGTGACGCCCGCGCTGTTGGTGACGAAGTCGGGCTGGCCGAGCACGCCGTCGGCGCTCGCGCCGTTCGCCTTGCTCGCCGCGGCGTCGAAGCGCAGCACCCGGCGGTTGGTGTAGTCGCTCACCCACAGCCGGCCGTCGGCGTCGACGTACACGCTGTTCGGGTTGTTCATCTTGTTCGCCGCGAGGCCGCTGGTGTTCGTGGTGAAGTCGGCCTGTCCCAGGATGCCGTCGGCCGCGGCGCCGTTCGCCTTGTTCGCCGCGTCGTCGAAGCGCAGCACGCGGTGGTTGCCGAAGTTGCTCACCCACAACCGGCCGGCCGCGTCGCCCCACAGGCCGACCGGGCCGCTCATCTTCACGTCGGACGTGGCCGACGAGTTGGTGACGAAATCGGGCTGGCCGAGCACCGCATCGGCGCTCGAGCCGGTGGCCCTGCCGACCGCGCCGTCGAAGCGCAACACGCGGTTGTTGCCGTAGTCGCCCACCCACAGGCGGCCCGCCGGGTCGAGGTAGAGCCCGATCGGGTTGTTCATCTTCACCTGGGAGGCCGCGCTGGTCGCGGTCGTGAAGTCGGGCTGGCCGAGCACCGCTTCGGCCGCGGCGCCGTTGTTCATGGCGTCCACCGAGGAGAAGCGCAGCACGCGGTTGTTCGCGCGGTCGGCCACGAACAGCTTGCCGGTCACCGGATCGAGCACCACACCATTGGGACCGTTGAAGCGGCTCGCGGTGGTGGCGGCCGCGGGACGCGTGACGAGGTCGGTGGGTCCGAGCACGCCGACCGCGGCCTGACCGCTCGCGAACAGCCACGGCGTGTCGTCGTGGATGGCGAACGGCGCCGGGCTCACGCTCTCGAGGATCGGCGCCTCCAGCGAGCGCACGCGCACCTTCGCGTCGCGCGTCGCCGCGGTCGGGATCGTCCACAGATACGCGTGCTGGGCCGCGGGCACCGAGGCCGCGAGCATCGTCCAGTTGGCGCCGCCGTCGAGCGTGTACTCGACGCTCACGTTCGCGATGTTGGTGCTCGTCCACGCGATGGTGCGCGTGGAGCCCACCGTCCACGCCTCGCCGCCCACCGGCGCGGTGAGCGCCAGCGTGTGCGCGGTGTCGAGCGTGGCCTCGTAGCGCAGCACGCGGTTGTTCGCCCAGTCGGCGAGCCACACCCGCCCGTTGGGCGCGTCGATGGCGATCGCGCGCGGCGTCGCGAGGCTGGCGGCGTTGGGCGGGTTCGGGCCGGCGTTGGTGGTGAACGTCGCCTGACCGACCACCACGTCGGCCGGGGCGCCGTTCGCGAGGCTCGCGGCGTCGTTGAACACCAGCAGGCGGTTGTTCGCCTCCTCCACCACGTACAGGCGGCCGTACGGATCGCAGGCCACGAAGCGCGTGGTCGAGAACTTCGACTGCGTGATGCCCGCCGTGTTGGTGACGAAATCGGGCTGGCCGAGCACGCCGTCGGCGGCGGCGCCGTTCGCCTTGTTGGCGGCGTCGTCGAAGCGCAGCACGCGGTGGATGTTGAAGTTCGACACGTACAGGCGGCCGTCCGTGCTGATCGCGATGCCGGCCGGGCCGTTCATCTTGTTGATCGTGGTCGCCGACGAGCTGGTCGTGAAGTCCGGCTGGCCCAGCACGCCGTCGGCCGGCGCGCCGTCGGCCTTGTGGATCGCGTCGTCGAAGCGCAGGACGCGGTTGTTGCTGTAGTCGCCGACCCACAGGCGGCCGGCCGAGTCGTACGCGAGGCCGATCGGGTTGTTCATCTTGCTGGCGGTCACGCCCGACGTGGCGGTCGTGAAGTCCGCCTGGCCCAGCACGCCCTCGGCGGCGGCGCCGTTCACGTAGGCCGCCGTCGACGCGAAACGCAGCACGCGGTGGTTGCCGCGGTCCGCCACGAAGAGCTTGCCGGTCGCCGGGTCGAGGGCCACGCCGTTCGGGCCGTTCAGGCGGCTTGCGGTGGCGGCGCCCGGCAGGCGCGTGATGAGGTCGGTCGGCCCGAGCACGCCGACGGCCGGCTGGCCGTCCACGAACACCCACGGCGAGTCGTCGTACACGACGAACGGCGCGGAGCTCTGGCTCGTCAGGTACTGCGGCCCGAGCGTGCGGATGCGGACCAGCGCGTCGCGCGTGGCGCCCGCGGGCACGACCCACGCGTACGAATGCGCGGAGCCGGGGACCGCGGCGGCCAGCGTCTGCCAGCCGGCGCCGTTGCCCAGGTCGTAGTCGATCGCGACGTCACCGGTGTTGCTGCTGTTCCAGGTGATGTAGCGGGTCGAGCCGACGGTCCACTGCTCGCCGCCGACGGGCGACGTGATCGCCAGCGTCCAGGTGGTGTCGAACGCGGCGTCGTATCGCAGCACGCGGTTGTTGGCCCAGTCGGCGAGCCACAGGCGGTCGTTGCCCTCGTCGATCGCGATCGCGCGCGGCGTCGCGAGGCTGGCGGCGTTCGGCGGGTTGGGCCCCGTGTTGGTGGTGAAGTCGGGCTGGCCGAGCACGAAGTCCGCGGGCGAGCCGTTCGCCAGCGTCGCCGCGTCGTCGAAGACCATGAGGCGGTTGTTCGCCTCCTCGACCACGTACAGGCGGCCGAACGAGTCGCCCCAGACGAAGCGCGTCGTGCTGAACTTGGACGGCGTCACGCCGGCCGAGTTCGTGTTGAAGTCGGGCTGGCCGAGCACGCCGTCGGCGTCGGCGCCGTTCGCCTTGGCGGCGGCGTTGTCGAAGCGCAGCGCACGGCGGTTCGTGTAGTCGCTCACCCACAGCGTGCCGTTGCCGTCCACGTACACGCTGTTCGGGTTGAACATCCTGTTCGCGCCCAGGCCGCCCGCGCTGCTCGTGAAGTCGGGCTGGCCCAGCACGCCGTCGGCGTTCGCGCCGTCGGCCTTGTCGGCCGCGTCGTCGAAGCGGAGCACGCGATGGTTGTTGAAGTTGCTCACCCACAGCCGGCCCGCGCCGTCCACGTCGAGGCCCACCGGACCGCTCATCTTGGCGATGGTCGTGCCGGACGAGCCGGTCGTGAAGTCGGGCTGGCCCAGCACGCCGTCGGCGCTCGCGCCGGTCGGCTTGTTCGCCGCGTCGTCGAAGCGCAGCACGCGGTTGTTGCCGTAGTCGCCGACCCACAGCCGGCCGGCCGCGTCGAGCGTGACGCCGATCGGGTTGTTGAACTTGTTCGCGGCGACGCCGCTCGTGTTGGTGGTGAAATCCACCTGACCGAACACCGCTTCGGCGGCCGAACCGTCGACCATCGCGGTCGTGGACGCCCAGCGCAGGACGCGGTGGTTGGCACGGTCCGCCACGAAGAGCTTGCCCGTCGCCGCATCGAGCGCGACGCCGTTCGGGCCGTTGAAGCGTGAGGCGGTCACGGCGCCCGCGGGACGGGTGACGAGATCCGCAGGGCCCAGCACGCCGACGGCCGCCTGGCCGTTCGTGAACTGCGCCGCCGCCGGGCGCACCGCGAACAGCGCGAGCACCGCGAGGAGCGGGGGAATCCAGCGTCGCAACGACTG
>CAZIXL010000289.1:0-4766 GCA_964542885.1 uncultured bacterium | reverse complement strand
ACGCCGAGGTCCACGTAGCCGTACACCGCCGTGTTCGCCATGGCCGGGTCGGCGAGGATCGCCAGCGCGTTCGCGTGGTCCGGGTGTGACGGCAGCTCGAGCCCGTCGCCCCACACCACGTGGTCGTAGCGGCCGAACTCGGCCGCCGCGAGCGGCGCGCAGAAGAGCCCGTTGAGCGAGCTGGGCCAGCCGTAGTAGACGAGCAGGCTCTTCGGGCGGAGGCCCTGGGCGGCCGCGGCCGGGGCGAATGCGGCGAGCGCGGCGAGCGCCAGCGTGAGGGCGGCGAAGGTACGGGTGCGGGCCACGACGGCTCCTCGAGGTTTCGCGAACGGTCGATCGCGCCGAAAGTCGGCGCCGCATGTGCGCGCGGCGACGGGGCTCGATGCCCCCGACCCACAATGCGCAGAAGACGGTGCGGCCACGCAAGGGCCGGATCCGGCGGGCAACGGGGCCCCGCACGCTCCGCCACCGGTCGCGTGTTAGGTTGCGGGGCCTTGGTGCATTCCCCACTCCCCGAGGAGAGCCCCATGCCCGACGAGCCCATCGGCACGCCCGACCCCGAGGACCTGACGACGCTCCCGGCAGCGGCCGGCGGCAGCTCGCCGGTCGGGATCGGCCCCTACCGCATCCTGCAGAAGCTCGGCGAGGGCGGCATGGGCGAGGTGTACCTCGCCGAGCAGGTCCAGCCGATCCAGCGCCGCGTGGCCCTCAAGGTCGTCAAGCCCGGCATGGACTCGCGCGAGGTGCTGGCGCGTTTCAAAGCCGAGCGCCAGGCCATCGCGGTGATGGACCACCCGTGCATCGCGCGCGCCCTGGACGCCGGCACGACCGAGCAGGGCCGGCCCTACTTCGTGATGGAGTACGTCCAGGGGCTGCCCATCACGCAGTACTGCGATCGCCACAAGCTCGGCACGCGCGAGCGCCTGCGACTCTTCGCGCGGGTCTGCGACGGCGTGCAGCACGCGCACCAGAAGGCGATCATCCACCGCGACCTCAAGCCCCACAACGTGCTCGTGACCGAGGTCGACGACCAGCCGGTGCCCAAGATCATCGACTTCGGCGTGGCCAAGGCGATCGGCTCCTCGCTGTCGGAGCACTCGGTGTACACGGCGCTCGGCCAGCTGATCGGCACGCCCGAGTACATGAGCCCCGAGCAGTTCGAGATGGGCGGCGAGGGCATCGACACCCGCACCGACATCTACTCGCTGGGCGGCATCCTGTACGAGCTGCTGGCGGGCTCGCCACCCTTCGACACCGAGAACTTCCGCAGGGACGGCTACGAGGCGATCCGCAAGCGGGTCTGCGAAGTCGAGCCACCCCGGCCCAGCACGCGCGTGAGCCTGGGCGGCGAGAAGTCGACGCTGTCGGCGCGCAACCGCAACTCCGAGCCGGGCCGGCTCGCCTCCGAGCTGCGGGGGGACCTGGACTGGATCACGCTCAAGGCGCTCGAAAAGGACCGCACGCGCCGCTACCCGAGCGCGAGCGAGTTCGCCCAGGACATCCAGCGCTACCTGAACGACGAGACCGTCCTGGCAGCGCCGCCGAGCGCCGCGCACCGGGCGGCCAAGCTGCTGCGCCGGCATCGCGGCGCGGTCACGGCGCTGGCCGCGATCTTCGCGATCCTCGTGGTCACCTCGATCGTGTCCATGTCGCTCTACTTCCGCGCCCAGCGGGAATCGGCGCGCGCACGCGAGGAGGCCACCCGCTCGGCGCAGGTCTCGCAGTTCATGCGCGACATGCTCGCCGGCGTCGGCCCGTCGGTGGCGATGGGGCGCGACACGCGCCTGCTGCGCGAGATCCTCGAGCAGACCGCGAAGCGCGTCGACGTCGAGCTGGCCGGGCAGCCGCGAGTCGACGCCGAGATGCGCGCCGTGCTCGGCGAGACGTACGCCGACCTCGGCGACTACGACCGCGCGAAGCCTTTCCTGGACCGCTCGGTCGCGACGTTCACGAAGGAAGCCGGGGCCGACGACCCGCAGACGCTCGGGGCGATGAACCAGAAGGCCGGCGTGTTCGCGCGGCTCGGCGACATGCCCGCCGCCGAATCGCTGTACGCCGAGGTCGCCCGCCGCGCCGGGCGGCAGGACGGAGCCGGGCACGTGCAGGCCCTGGTCGCCGAAGGTGGACTCGCGAGCGTCTACTACTACATGACCGAACTGGAGAAGGCCGACTCGGTCGGCACGCCGGCGCTGGCCGGCCTGCGACGGGCGGTCGGCGAGCGCGACCCGCGGACGCTCGGCGTGATGCTGACCATGGCGCAGGTCCAGACCGACGCACGCCAGTACGAGGCGGCCGAATCGCTCTACACGCAGCTGATCCGCGTGCTCGGCGACGTCCATGGCCCCGACTACCCCATGCTGCTGTCGGCCCGCGTCGGGCTCGGGTGGACCTATCGCCTGGCCCACCGGTACGAGGACGCCGCGCGCGAAACCCGTGCGGCCCTCGACGCCGAGCGCCGCGTGCTCGGCAGCGACCACGCCGAGACGCTGGTCGCGATCAACAACATGGCGATCATCTATAAGGACCTCGGCGACTTCGCGCGCGCCGAACCGCTGTACATCGAGAACGTCGAGCGTGGCTTCAAGGTCCAGGGTGAGCGCCACCCCGAGGCCATCGCCGGGGTCGTGAACCTGGCCAGCTTCTACGGCGATCGCGGGCGCTACCGCGAGGCCATCACGCGGGCCGACCAGGCGCTGCGGCTCTTCCGCGGCGTCGTGCCCGACGACTTCATCGGCGTGGGGATCGCGCACGAGGTCCGCGGCCAGGCGTATCGCCACCTCGGCCGCGACGCGGAGGCCGAGAAGGACCTGCTGGCCGCCGAGAAAGTGCTGTTGCCGCTCTTCGGGCCCGAGCACCCGAAGGTCAAGGGACTGCGGGCCGGGCTGGCCGAAGTCGCCACGCGCATGGGCAAGCCCGACGACGCCGCGAGGTGGCGAAAGCTGGCCGAGGGCGACGGCGGAAGCTGACCCGGTCGGCTCACCGGCCCCGATGCCCGGCGGAACCGCGCCCCCGCGGCGATCGGCCGCCGCGCGCGGTGGCGGGGCTACGCCCCCGTCACCGTGTGCAGGACGAGTTGCCGGACCTCGGGGGCGTGCAGCGACTGTCCATGGAGCGCCAGCTGCACGACGCCCCGAGGGTCCAGCACCACGAGTCCAGGGTTGATCTCGTCGTCCACGTCGTCGTACATGCCGTAGACCTGCGAGACCTGCTGCGTGAGATCGGCGAGCAGCGGGAAGCGCACCTGCCTCGCCGCGGCGAACGTGTGCAGCGTGGCCGGCGCGTCGCGGCAGACGCCGTACAGCGTGACCCCGGCCTTCTGCAGGTCGGGCTGGATCGATTCGAGCGGCGCGAGCGTGGAGCGATCGTCGGTGAAGACGATCACGGCCCAGTGCCCGCGCAGGTCGGCGAGGTCCGTGGAGCCGCCCGCCGCCGCGTCGAGCGTGAAGTCGGGGGCCTCGTGGCCGACGCGCAGGTCCGAGTCGGAGCCCGAGCCCACGACCATCGGCTGGATCGGCAACGGTGCCGGCACGGCCGGCGCCGGCAGCTCACCGTTCTTGTTCGCGCCCAGGTGTTCGGGTGGCACTTCCGCGGCGCGGGCGACGCCAGCGGCTCCGACGACGGCGAGCGAGAACAGCACGACCCATGCACGCCTCATCTTCGCTTCTCCCTTCCCTGCCCGGCCCGCGGCCGGGGCGTGATCGTCGAACGGAGGGCCCGGCGGCCGCGACGGGCGGCGCGGCCGGCGCCCGTCAGTGGTGATCGGTCGGGCGCTCGGGAACCGGGCGCTCGAGCCGGCGATGGCCGAAGCCGTCGTGATCCCAGCGGCCGTGGCCGAAATCACCGCGGCCCAGGTCCCCGTACGCGTACCAGCGGCCCCCCCGGTACGCCGGCCCCCACCAGCCGTCGTGGAAGCCGTTCCAGCCCAGGTCCACGCCCAGGTACCACGCCGGGTCGTAGGCCCAGTAGCGGCCGTCGTACCAGATCGGCGTGTCCGGCCGGTCCTCGGTGCGGAGCATCGCCACCACGACGTCGTCGGGCACCTTCGCCGCGCGCAGCCGCAGCAGGTCGTCGGCGTTCAAGTGGAACCGCGCGTCGCTGTGGCGGATCTTCGCCACGATCAGCGAGTCCGGAATGCCGTACTGGCTCATGGCGATCACGTCCTTCACGTTGAGCGCGTACGCCCCGCGCGGGGCGAACGCCGTCAGCAGGAGGACCGCCGACAGCACGACCAGGATGCGTTTCATGATGCGCCTCGCTTCCTTCAGCGAGCCCATCGCGTCGTGCGCCGCTTCGGGGCGCTGCGCGCCGGGTCGAGGCTCGATCGCCTCTTCGGGAATACCACGCGGCCGTTGCACGGGGCGAGGTACTACGCCGGCGATCTCATGGCGCGCCTCCTGTCTCGTCCGGGTCGGCGCCTGTCGAGGCCCGCACGCCCGGATCGTTCGTTCACCGCTATGGACGTGCGAATGCGCGAGACGGTGCGTCAGGCCTCTGGAAGGAATGCGCGCGGCTTCGCCGCGGGTGCAGACCACATCCGGCGCGCGTCACGATTTCGTGGCGCCGACGTGCTCGCGGCCGCTATGCTGCCCGCCGCGTGTCCCTCCATCCCGGCACCCGGCTCGGCCCGTACGAGATCGTCGCCCCGCTCGGGGCCGGCGGCATGGGCGAGGTGTACCGCGCCCGCGACCCGCGCCTCGGGCGCGAGGTCGCGATCAAGGTCCTGCCCGCCGAGTTCGCGGCCGATGCCGACCGCATGCGCCGCTTCG
>CAZIXL010000288.1:517-4804 GCA_964542885.1 uncultured bacterium | reverse complement strand
TGGGCCTGGGCGGCGAGGGCTACCTGGCCTCGCCCAGCGTCGTCGCGGCCAGCGCGCTGCTCGGCTACATGGCCCCGCCGAGCGAGCTGGGCCTCGAGTGGCAGGCGGAGGCGTTCGCGGTCTGACGGACGCGGCGATGCCGATCGGGCGCGACCGGCCGCCGGGGCGTCGCGAGCGGCTCTCGGTATGCGAGTCGCCGGCCCGGCCGGCGCCGCCGGGCGGCCCGACTCCGCAAGGTGAACGGACGGGCGTGCGCCTCCGGTCGCGGGCATAGCCTCTGCGGCGCGTGCGGGAGCTTCGCACGCACTCGCGGCCGCCTCGAGCCGCCCGCCGGGTGGCCGCCTCGTCTGCACGACGTCCGGAGGGGGCCGCCATGAATCGCTTCGCCTGCTTCGTCCTGCTCCTCGTCCTCGCGTGGGCCGCGCCGGCCGCCGCCCAGGTCCCGATGCTCGTCAGCTACCAGGGCGTGCTCACGGACGACGCCGGTCACCTGGTTCCCGACGGTAACTACGGCGTCACGTTCCGGATCTTCAATGCCGTCACCGGTGGAAGCGCGCTCTATTCGGAGGCTCACACCGGCACCAACGCGGTCGCCGTCGTCGACGGTGGCTTCAGCGTGCTGCTCGGCAGCGTCACGGCGCTGACCCTGCCGTTCGACGTGTCCTACTGGCTCGAGATCGAGGTGGCGGGCGGTGCCGGCCCGCTCACCCCGCGCGTGCGCCTGGCGTCCGCGCCGTACGCGCTCACCGCGAAGACGGTGGTGAACGGCGCGATCACTTCGGCGAAGGTGCTGGACAACTCGCTGCTCGCCGCCGACCTGGTCGACGAGCCGGGCGTGGCGTTCCTCGAAGGCGAGACCACCGACAACCTCTACGCCACGCCCATCAGCATGGCCGGGCGCACGATCACCGTTCCGGCCGCGGGCTACGTGGTCGCCATGGCCAACGCCACGATCAGCATCGCGCACGCACCCGGCTCCCCGGACGAGGCGCTCGTCAGCATCAGCGCGGTCTCCGGTACGCACGACACCGGCAACCAGCGCGCGGTGCGGCTGAGCAACCTGTTCTCGGACAGCGGCACGTACCGCTTCTGCCTGTACGTGCAGCAGGTCTTCAGCGTCGCTTCGGCGGGCAGCCACACCTACTACCTCGTCGGCAGCGGGACCAGCGGGGGCACGCTGTCGTCGCCGGAGCACAGCCTGCTCCTGTTCTACGTGCCGACGAGCTACGGCGGCATCTCCGTTCCCGAGGCGGGCCCGGCGCGCGTGAAGCCCGTCGCGGGCCCGGACCGGCCATGATCCGCGCGCGTGCGTGGCGGGAGCCCGCAGGCCGCGAGGACCGCCGGTGGCGCGGCGGTGCGGCGCTGCTCGCAGTCGGCCTGGCGCTGTCGGTCGCATCCCCCGCGGGTGCGTACCAGCTGCGCGGAAGCGTGGTGGCGAGCGGCGCCACGCCGTCGGGGGGTGTCGCCGGCGGCCCGTTCGCCATGCTGGGCACGGCGGGGATGCCGGTGGTCGGCAGGAGCGGCAATGGCGTGTGGTCGCTCGCCCACGGCTTCTGGAGCTTCGGCGGGGCGCGGGTGGTCGACGTCGGTCCGAACGGCGGCGGTCCCGTGGCGCTCGCGCTCGGCCCGGCGGTCCCCAATCCCTCCCGGGGTGGCGTCCGCCTCGCCCTGGCGCTGCCGCATGCCGCCCAGGTCCGGCTGCTCGTGCTCGACGTGAGCGGGCGGGTCGTGGACGAGGCCGGGGGTCCGCTGCCCGCAGGCCGGCACACCCTGGACTGGACCGGCACCTCGCGCGACGGCCGGGCGGTGCGACCCGGCGTCTACTTCGCGCGGGTGCTCGTGGACGGCCGCATGCTCGGGACCCGTCGCCTGGTGGAGCTGGGGGGACACTAGCGCGGCGCAGTCGGGGACGCCCCGCGCGGGAGATCCGGAACGTCGGGCAAACAGAGCGGGCATGCGCGCCGGAGCGCGCGTACCGGGCATGCCTCGTGCCCCGCCTCCGGCGGCCAGCCCGCTTCCGGAGCCTCCCATGTTCACGCGCTGCACGCTCGCTTCCTTGCGCCACGCGGCCGGCATCGCCGGGCGCGCCTCGTCACTTCTCCTGCTCGCGGCCGCGGTCGCGGCGTCGGGACTGGTCGCGGACGCCCGCGCCGTCCGCGCGGCCTCGCTGTCGTGGGTGAACGCGGCGGGCGGGTTCGCGGGCACGCCGGCCAACTGGAGCCCCGCGGTCCGGCCCTCCGCGAACGACACGCTCGAGTTCGGCCTCGCGGGCGCGTTCCCGGTGACCTTCGGCGTGAACGTGCCGGCGACGAACCGGGTCAGCGTGAGCGACGGCGACCTCGAGTTCCTCTTCAACGTCCCGCACGCCATGTCGGGCGTCCTCTCGGTCGGCACGACCCCCACGGTCCCGGCGACGCTCGACATCACCGGCGGGCAGCTCGCGCTGTCCGCCGGGATCGTGGTGGGCAGCGGCGCCCTGGGCGACGGCACGCTGCGCGTGTCGGGGGACACCTCGAACGTCACGCAGTCGGTGGCCTCCTCGGCGCTTTCGATCGGCAAATCCGATGGCGTCGGCCTGTTCACGGTGCGTGACGGCGGATCCTTCGCCACCAACTCCCTGCTCGAGATCGGCAGCGCGACGGCCGGTGCCACCGGCACGCTGCGGGTGCGCGGCGAGAGCACCGGGCCGACCTCCCGGCGTTCCTCGTTCACCGCGCAGGCGAACTACGCGAACGCGATGCGGGTCGGCTATCCCGGCACGGGCGTCGTGGAGGTGCTCGACGGCGGCCTGTTGACCGTCGATCGGCGCCTGATGCTCGGCGCCCTGACGGGCTCGACCGGCTCGCTGCGCGTGAGCGGCGCCGGCGCCTCCGACAGCGCCCGCGTCGTCGTGACGCAGGACGTCTACCTCGCCCGCAACCTGGACGCCACGGCCGCAGGCACGGGGACGCTGACGCTCGAACCTGGCGCGGTCGTCGAGGTCGCCGACAGCACGATCACGTTCGACGCGCAGGGCGGCGGCGGCGGCACGCTCGTGCTTTCGGAGGGCGCGCGGTACGCCACCGGCTCGCTGGCCCTGTCGGATCCCGCCGCGCAGCTCGACTTCCCGGCTGGAACCCTGCAGATCGTGGGCGGGCACCTGGACACGGGGAACCAGTCGCTGGTCGTCGACAGCCCCACCGCGACTCCCACGCTGGAACTCCTCGCGGGGGCCCAGGTCCACTTCCCGAACCCGCTCTCGTTCGCGCTGACGATCGGCGCCGGCGGCGCGGGCCGGTTGAACGTGCGCGAGGGCTCCGCACTCGACATGGGGCCGAACTCCCTCCGGCTGGGCAGCGCGGCGGGGGGCTCGGGCACGCTTGAAGTCGACGGCGCGAGCCTGGTCGCGAACGGGCCGGTGTCGATCGGCGTGACCGCGAACGGCGACGCCCGGTTCCAGAACGGGGCATCGGCCTTCCTCGCGGACCTCAACATGGGCACGAACCCGGCCGCGAGCGCCACGCTGACGATCGCCGACGCGGGCACGAACGTGAACGTCGCAGGCTTCCTCCAGGTCTCGGGGACGTCCGCCTTCTCGAGCGGCGCGCCGTGCGTGCTCGAGGTCCGCGACGGCGCGCGCCTCGACCTCAACCGCGGCGTGGCCGTCGGCGACATCTGGGATGCGGCCACGCTCCGGCTGCTGAACGGCGGCGTGCTGGGGCTCGATGGCCAGCTCACGGTGGACGGCATCGTCCACGTGGACGGGGGCGCGACCGACGGCGGCTCCTTCTACCTGCGTGCCGGCTCGCTGCTGCGTGGCCAGGGGGACGTGAACTCCGGCGTCGTGAGCACCTCCGACACGACGATGGACGTGCGGGCGCTGGGACCGCTCACGCTCGGCCGCTCCGACACGCCGGACGGCTATCGCGTGGACGGCACCCTGATCGTCAACGGGTACACGGTGACGCTGCGCGACGCCGACAGCGCCCGCGTCGGCAGCGTCTGGCTGGCGGGAGGGAAGCTGGTCCTGCCGCCGGGCGGCGGCTCGGTGTACGCCGCCGGCGTGGTGGCGGGTTCGGGGACGATCCACGGCGCGCTCCGCAACCGCGGCACGATCGCGGCCGACCTTTCGCCGGGGCTGTCGTGCGACGGCGCCGGCGAATCCTACGGCCGGCCGGTGGGGGGGGTGCGTCGCTATCCGGTGGGGCCGGGGCAGCTGGTTTTCAACACGGGGACGGGGGGGCTGCGGGGGTGTGGGCCGGCGGTGGTGGGGGGGGGGGGGGCGCGCGGGGTGAACCTGTTTGATTT
>CAZIXL010000288.1:0-507 GCA_964542885.1 uncultured bacterium | reverse complement strand
GTCGTGCGACGGCGCCGTCGAATCCTACGGCCGTCCGGTGAGCGGTGCGCTTCACTTCCTCACCGGGAGCAGCTTCGTCGGCCGGGGAACGCTGGCCGGGCCGATCGTCGTGGACGCCGGGGCGAGCCTCGCCAACGCGGGAGCGCTCTACCTGGGCGACGTCACGGCGCCCGGCGCCCTCACGGTCGACGGTGACATGAGCGTGGCCGCGGCCCCGGTCACGTGCTTCGTCGCCGACTCGCTGCGGGTCTCCGGCGCCCTGCACATGGCCGACGGCACGCTGAGCACCGGCGCGAAACCGACGCTGGTGCAGGCGGGCGGACTCCTGGACGGGTCGGGAACGATCGTCTCGAACGTCGTCCTCGACGGCCGGATCGCGCCGGGCAGCGCGAGCGTGCCCTTCGACACGCTGGCGATGCGCACGGCGATCCTGCGCGCCGGGTCCGTGACCGAGATCGGGATCGGCGACGTGTCGGCCGGCGAGTTCGATCGCCTCGTGTGCACGAC
>CAZIXL010000287.1:0-4823 GCA_964542885.1 uncultured bacterium | reverse complement strand
GTCGGGATCGTCACGGTGCACGACGGGCCGTCCCTGTCGACGGGCCAGATCATCGCGCCCACCGTCGGTGAGAACCCGGCCGAGGCCGCGACCTACCACAACAGCTTCCAGGATCCCGAGAAGTTCCTGGCCGCGGGCGGCATGCGCGGGCGCCAGCTGCAGGTCCTGGTCGAGGGCACGTACTACGTCAACCGGCTGTTCGCGACGATCGAGCTGATCCCCAAGACGATCGTCGAGGTCGGCAACGTCGGCGTGGTCGTGTCGTACACGGGCGAGCACGGCGCCGACCTGTCCGGCTCCGAGTACAAGCACGGCGAGCTGGTCAACACGGGCATGCGCGGCGTGTGGAGCGAGGCGCTCATGCCGGGCAAGTACGCGTTCAACACGTACGCCGGCAAGGTCGCCATGGTGCCGACCACGAACTTCATCCTGAAGTGGGTGCGCTCCGAGAGCGGTGCGCACAAGTACGACGAGAACCTGACCGAGGTCTCGCTGATCACGAAGGACGCGTTCGAGCCGTCGCTGCCGCTGTCGGTCGTCGTGCACATCGACTACCGCAAGGCGCCGCTCGTCATCCAGCGCTTCGGCGACATCAAGCGCCTCGTCGAGCAGACGCTGGACCCGATGGTGTCGGCGTACTTCAAGAACATCGGGCAGACCCGCACGATCATCCAGCTCATCCAGGACCGCAGCGCGATCCAGCAGCTGTCGAGCGAGCAGATGAAGGAGAAGTTCGCGCAGTACAACCTCGAACTGCAGGAGGTGCTCATCGGCACGCCCAGCGCCGCGGCGGGCGGCAGCCAGATCGAGCAGATCCTGACCCAGCTCCGCTCGCGGCAGATCGCGACCGAACAGGTCGAGACCTACAGCCGGCAAGAGGTCGCCGCCGCGAAGGAGCGCGAGCTGCGCGAGGCCGAGCAGCGCGCCCGCCAGCAGACGGCGATGACCGAGTCCGAGCTGTCGATCATCGTGCAGTCGAACCAGGGCAAGGCCGACGTCGCGCGTGCGCAGCAGGAGGCGCAGCGCATCCAGGCGCTCGCGACGGCCGAGGCCGAGAAGACGCGCATCCTGGGCGAGGGCGAGGCCCGCAAGGTCAAGGCCATCGCCGGCGCCGAGGCCGAGCGCGCCGCGCGGGTCGGCGTGGCGCAGGCCATGGCGATCGAGGAGCAGGTGCGGGCCTACGGCGGGCCGCGCTTCCAGCTCACGCAGCAGGTCATGAACCGCTTCGCCGAGGCCATCCAGTCCTCGCGCGTCGACGTGGTCCCGCGCGTCGTCGTCGGGGGCGGCGGCGGCAACGGCGGCACGCCGGCGACCGGCAACGTCATGGAGGCGCTGCTCACGATGCTGCTGTCCGAGAAGATCGGCGAGGTCGTGACGCCGAGCGGCACGCGCAGCGCCGACGCCGAGGCGATGCGGAAGCGCATCCAGGACGACATGCAGGGCGGCGACGCGGGCCGCTCGTAGGTCGCTTCCCGCGAACGCGAAGGGCCCGGCGCCGTCGGCGCCGGGCCCTCTTCGCGTCCGGACCGGTCACTTGCCCGGGCCGGTCTCCGACAGCGTGCGGACGTACGAGACCAGGTCCTTCATCTGGGCCGGCGAGAGCGTGAGGTTCCACGCCGGCATCTGCACGGCCTTGTGGAAGTGGCCGCCGCCGAGCGAAATCGTGGCGTAGATCTTCTCGTCCTTGAGCGTGGACATGTACGACGCGTCGGTCAGGTCGCGGACTTTGGCATGGTTGTCCATCGCCGCGATGCGCGCCGCGAACGGGCCGTTGCCCTTGCCCTCGTTGCCGTGGCACGCCGCGCAGTGGTGCAGGAACAGCGAGCGGCCCTCCGACGAGACGCCCGGGGGCGCCTGCAGGTAGTGCGCGAGCGTCGAGAGCGGGATGGCCGGGTTCGCCGTGGCGAGCGAGGCGATGAACTGCACGACGTTGTCGAGCTGCTCGGGGCTGAGCGAGTCGGCCCAGGCCGGCATGTACTCGGACCGCCCGGTGTGGGCACCGCCCTTGCGCACGATGATGCGCAGCGAATCGAGCGGGATCTGGCTCATGAGGTCGAGGTCGTTCAGCCGGGCCACCTTCACGCCCTTCGCCGCCAGCGCGGGGGCCACGTCGCCGTCGCCGTTGCCACCGTCCCCGTGGCACATCGCGCAGTGCTGCAGGTACACGGGGGCGCCGGCCTCGATCGCGGCCGCGACGCGGAGCGAGTCGGCCTTCGCTTGTTCGGCGTCGGCCGTCGGCGACTTGGGCTGGCAGGCACCGAGCAGGGACAGCGCGCCCAGGACGATCAGCGCGTTGCGGACGTTCCTCATCTTGTTCTCCTCGTTCGGGACGGGCGTTCGCCGAAGGGCCGGCCCGAAGTCACGGCCGGCCGCACCCTTCGCCGCTCCAGAATGACCACGTTCCACGGGCCAGACAATGCCACTTTCGGATACCCGCGCGCGAACCGCCCGCGCGGGGGCGTCAGTACTGCTCGGCGCCCGTGACGAGCCGCACGGTGTCGCGGGCGATGATCAGCTCCTCGTTGGTCGGGATGACCAGCGTCCGCACCGTGGCGCCTTCGCCCGACACGTCGGCCTCGCGGCCGACCGCCGCCGCGTTCTTCGCCGGGTCGAGGCGCAGGCCCATGAACGCGAGCCCCTCCAGGGCGCGCTCGCGGATCGCGGGGGCGTTCTCGCCGATGCCGCCCGTGAAGATCACCGCGTCCACGCCGCCCATGGCGCCCGCGAACGCGGCGATGTACTTGCGCAGGCGGTAGCAGAAGATGTCGATCGCGAGCTTCGCGCGCTCGTGGCCCCTCGACTCGGCCTCGAGCAGCTCGCGCATGTCGTTCGAGACGCCCGAGATGCCGACGAGCCCGGAGTGCTTGTTGAGCATCGTCGTCATCTGGTGCTCGGACAGCTCCTCGGCGTGCATGACGTGGAAGATCACGCCGGGATCGAGGTCGCCGCAGCGCGTGCCCATGACCAGGCCCTCGAGCGGCGTGAACCCGAGCGAGGTGTCGACCGACTTGCCGTGCGCGATCGCGCACACGCTGGAACCGTTGCCGAGGTGGCACGTGACGAGCCGTGTCTCCTCGCGCGGCCGGCCGAGCAGCAGGCGCGACCGCCAGCCCACGAAGCGGTGCGACGTGCCGTGGAAGCCGTATCGGCGGATGCCGTGTCGCGTGTAGAGCACGTAGGGCAGGCCGTAGAGGTACGCCGTCGCCGGCATGGTCTGGTGGTAGGCGGTGTCGAACACGAGCGCGTGCGGCACCTGGGGGAGGATGCGCTTCGCGGCCTCGTAGCCGCGCAGGTTGGGCGGGTTGTGCAGCGGCGCGAGCGGGATGCAGTCCTGCACCGCGCGGATCGCCTCGGGCGTCGCGAGCGCGGAGGCGGTGAAGCGCTCGCCGCCGTGCACCATGCGGTGGCCCACCGCGTCGACCTCGGACGGGTCGGCGATCACGCCGTACTCCGGGTGCGTGAGCACGCGCAGGATGTCGGACAGGGCCTCGCGGTGCTCGAGGATCTCGCGCGAGTCGGCGACCTTTTCGCGGCCCGGCACCTGGAACGTGTGCACGGCGCTCGCCGTGCCGATGCGCTCGACGGAGCCGCGCGCGAGCATGCGGTCGGCGTTCTGCTCGATGGCCTCGAGGGACGTCTCGATGAGCTGGTACTTGACCGAGGACGAGCCGCAGTTGAGCACGAGCACCTTCATCGGCCGGCCTCCCCTTCGGGGCGCACGCGCTCGCCGTTTTCCCAGCGGAAGAACCCGCGGCCGGTCTTGCGGCCCAGGTAGCCGGCGCGGACCATCTTGCGCAGCAGCGGGCACGGCCGGTACTTGAAGTCGCCCAGTTCGCGGAACAGGTGCTCCATCCACTCGAGCACCGTGTCGAGCCCCACCCGGTCCACGTACTCGAGCGGGCCGATCTTGAACTCGTAGCCCAGGCGCAGCGCGCGATCCACGTCCTCGGCGCTCGAGACGCCCTCCATGACGATGTGCATGGCCTCGTTCAGGAACGGCAGGATCGCCCGCGTGACGACGTAGCCCGGATACTCGAAGACCTCGATCATCGTCTTGTCGAGCGTGCGCGCGAGGTCCACGGCGCGCTGGTACGTGTCGTTCGACGTCTCGGAGCCGCGCACGATCTCGACGATGCGGCTCTGCGTGACCGGGTGCATGAAGTGCATGCCCACCACGCGGTCGGCGCGGCCCGAGGCGGCGGCGATCTCGGTCACGCTGAGCGTGGACGTGCTGGTGACGAACACCACACCGGGCTCGAGCTGCGCATCGAGGCGGAGCATCACGGCCTGCTTGAGCGCCAGGTCCTCGGGCACCGCCTCGACGACCACGTCGCTGCCCGCCAGCTCGGCCGGGTCCACGGTGAACTCGATGCGCGAGAGCGTGGCCTTCTTCTCGGAGGCCGTGATGCCCCACTTGGCCAGCTCGCGGTCGAGGTTCTGGACCAGGTCCTGCCGCGCCTGGTCGGCGCGCTCCTTCGACACCTCGAGCACCGTCACGTCGATGCCGCTCGAGGCCACCTTCTGGGCCAGCGAGCGGCCCATGAAGCCGCCCCCGACGATGCCCAGCTTCCGGAATTCCACGACCCGCACTCCTTGCGAGGGACGCACACGACGGCGCGCGGGCAGGGCCCGCGCAGAACACCGGGCGACTATAGCGGAGCCCCGCGGGATTCGCGCCTTGCGTGCTCCGCCCGGGAGCGGCACGCTGTGCGCCCGCGCGACGCGCGTTTCCCCTGCTCCTGGAGCCCCCGAGATGCTGCTCGACCCGGCCGTCACCCCCGCTCCCGAGATGTACCGCTTCATGATCGGCGCGATCGTCCCGC
>CAZIXL010000286.1:0-4830 GCA_964542885.1 uncultured bacterium | reverse complement strand
CCGCAGGCCCGCCAACAAAACGGCATCGGTACGGCTCGCCCTCAGCCTTGCGCGGCTGCCAAGGAACAGCCGAGAACCACATAGTCATTTCAAGCTCCTCGCTTGTGCCGCCGACAACTCAAGTCGTTGCAGGGCGAGCTTGCTAAAAACTCGCCATCTCCACTGGCTCGGAAACTTACACCTGACCCGACGTCCCGAGGGATTGCCCAGCGAAGGGTAGATCCCCTTGTCCGGCGATCCGGGGCCACATAGCCGACGAGAACTTTCTAAGCGTACCACCGTCGTTCAACCTGACCGCGGCGAACATCTGCGGGGCGAGGACGCGACGATTCTGGGCCGTGCGCTCCGGCCTGCCCCCGTTCCCTCTAGGCAGAATTCCCGCGAGCGGCCGCTTTGACGCTCGCTATATGCCGCAAGACCTTTGTAATCTAGGGAGAAAGGAATCGTCCGCGCGGAGCTGGAAGGCCACCCAGTGCACTTTCAAGGCGTCGATGTTCCTGAGCCACTCGTTTCCTTCCGTCACGGCGTGAAGGTCCTAGACGGCACCCAGTGCGTGCTGCAGACGCGGGGCGGAGTTGTGGTCGGGCGATTCACCAGCGAGCTGGAGTGCGATGCGTGGCTCCAGGACTGGATCGCACGCGGTCGGATCGAGCCGGTCGCCAATCCTCCCAGGCGCCGTACCCGAGGCAGCATCTCGCCGCAGGGCAAGCGCGTGGGCCCCGGCTACTGCTCGCTGTGCGGCAGGCCCGCGATGGGCAACTCGAGCCTCTGCTATGGCTGCAACAACGAGTAGCCGCCACCACCCCGCTGGAGCCGCCTGCGGCGGCTCGACGCCCCCGCCGCCCCCGCTCACGCTGGTGCGAAGCTTGCGTGGGAGTGTCCACGTCGCGCCCACGCGCCCGTAGATCGCGCGTCAGGCCGCCACGCCCGTCAATACGGCCCGCAAACCGTCCATCTCGCGCAGCCAGTCCCGCAGCTGGTTCCAAGTAGGTACGGTGGGGGACGCCAGTTATGCTCGGGGAAACGGAGCAGTTGAGCACTGCGAACCGCAGCGACTTGGCCGAACTCCGGCACAGTCCCGGAAATACCTGGAGCCTCAGCATGTCTCCCTTGACTGCTGGTCGCCGTCTCGAAGCCACGCGGCCGAACGTGATCACGTGCATCGTCGGGCTGGTCGTCCTGCTCGCCTGCTGCGCCACGGGCGCGCGGGCCGCGACGTGGCAGCCCGACTCGGGGCTGCACTCGGTGGCGATCTGGCCCGGCGCGGTTCCGGACGCGGATCCGGTCGTCGTGCCCGAGTCGCTGCTGACCGCGGAGCGCAAGGTCGCGGGCCGGCCGTGGCGCTACGTCGTGCACGTTTCGCGTCCGACCATGACGGTGTTCCCCGCCCGCGGGCGGAACACCGGCGCGGCGGTGATCGTGTTCCCCGGTGGCGGCTATCGCATCCTCGCCATCGACCTCGAGGGCACCGAGGTCTGCGAGTGGCTGGCCTCGCGCGGCATCACCGCGGTGCTGCTCGCCTACCGGGTGCCTTGGTCGGGCCCACACTGGGACCCGGACTGCCGGTGCCACCGCGACCCCACCGCGCCGGCCGCACTCCAGGACGCGCAGCGCACGGTCGGCCTCGTCCGCATGCAGGCCGCGCGCTGGGGCGTGGACCCGCACCGCATCGGCGTGCTCGGTTTCTCGGCCGGCGGGCACCTGGTCGCGGACGTGTGCACGCACTGGAAGCGGCGCGCGTACGCGGCCGTCGACGCGGCAGACTCCACGAGCTGCCGGCCCGATTTCGGCGTCGCGCTCTATCCCGGCCACCTGCTCGAGCACACCACGCACGAACTCGAGCTCAATCCGACCGTGCCGGTGACGCGGGAGACCCCGCCCACGTTCCTGCTGCAGGCGACCGACGATCCCGTGGACGACGTGCACAACTCGCTCGTCTACTACCTCGCGCTGCAACGGGCGAAGGTGCCCGTCGAGCTGCACCTGTTCGCGCACGGTGGCCACGCGTTCGGCCTTCGCCCCACGACCGCACCGATCACGCACTGGCCGGAGCTGGTCGAGGCATGGCTGGGTGAGATGGGATTCACCGGGAAGCGCTGAGGCCGGACGCGGTTCGACTCCTCGACCTTCGGGGACGCCATTGCCCGCACGCCCGGGCGGAGCTTGCACGGAGCGCGCGCCGCGGGGGCCGTGTGATCAGTCGTGGATCGAGTCGAACACGTCCTCGACGTGCCGCGTCACGAGCGCGAGATCGAGCAGCGCGAGGTGGTGCACACGCTCGATCGCGAATGATCGCTCGGTGAAGTCGTCGCCGAGCACGTTGCTGTCGAGATGCCTCGCCAGCAGGTCTTCCGCCGCAGCCGATTCCTCGTTCGAGAACACGAGCCGAACGCGGGGGACGCGCTGGCGCGCGCTGCGGTACCACTCGGCGAGCGGGTCACCGGGCTCCTCGAACGGACGAACGAGGTCGGCGGCGTACCGGCGCAGCGGTTCGAGCTCGCTGCCGAGCTTCATGAACATCTGCGCGAAATAGCTCTGCACGACGAGCCACGTCTCGAGTGAATCGATGTGTTCGGCCAGCGACTTGAGGAGCCCCAGGGTGCCGTCGGGATTCTCCGCATCGATGCGTGCGTACAGTCGCGTGGCAAAGCAGGTCTCGAGGCTCACGTTGGGGCCCAGTGCGATCAAGCCGTCCACCGGGACCCCGGCCGCCCCTTCGTCGTGCATCATCCGGAGGAGCTGGTCCGCGCCGGCGGAGTGGCCGACCAGTACCGTGCGCCGGGGATGGCACTCCGTGACGATCTCGCGAAGCAGCATGCGCAGCACCCGCGAGTGGTCGTCCACGCCCAGCGTCGGGCGGCGCCTCTCGTGCTTGCCGAAGCCCACGAGCGTCACCGCGATGGCCCGGTGCGGCGAAGCGTTGAGGAACTGCTCGAACTGCCCGCCGTCGGCACCCAGGCCGTGGAGGAACACGATCAGGTCGTCGGATCGGACCTGGTTGTCGACGTAGGTGACGGGGTAACCCACCAGCCGCGGCACCCGCTCGGCGAGCTGGCGCACGTGGCCGGCGGTGAGGATGAACTCCCGCTCGGCCAACCGTCCGCTCGTGCGCGCCCCTGCGGCGGACTCCTGCTCCGGCGGCCACCGCAGCGCCAGCGCCAGGTCGTGGGCGTTCTGCCAGCGCTGCTCGACGTCCTTGGCCAGGCATGCGCGGATCACGCGCTCGAGCGCCGCCGGCGCGAGCGGCGCCAGCTCGGCCAGCGAGCGGGGCTCGTCCTTCATGATCGCCGAGATCAGCGACGCCGACGTGGCGCCGTCGTACGCGCGGCGCCCGGTGACCATCTCGTGGAGCACGCAACCCAGGGCCCAGAGGTCGCTCCGGGCGTCGGCTTCGCGCCCCTCGAGCTGCTCGGGCGACATGTAGTGACTGGTGCCCACGATCGCGCCCTCGGTCGTGAGCGGGCCCATGGCCGTCGGGGACTGCGATGGCGCGCTCCCGGGCCCGCTCGCGGCCAGCAGGTTCGCCGCGCGACCCTGGCGCGCGAGCCCGAAGTCCATGAGCTTGGCTCCCGACTTCGACAGCATGATGTTGGCTGGCTTCAGGTCGCGATGCACGACCCCGGCGCGGTGGGCGCGGTCCAGGGCGTCGGCGATCTCGGCGCCGATCTGCATCACGTCGGAGATCGGCAGGGGGCCGCGCCCGATGCGCTGGGCCAGCGACTCGCCCTCGACGAGCTCCATCACCAGGTAGTCGATGTCACCCTGGCGGCCGAGATCGTGAAGCACGCAGATGTTGGGGTGGTTGAGCCCCGAGACCAGTCGCGCCTCGCGCTCGAACCGCGCCCGGGCCTCGGCGTGCTCGGAGAAGCGGGGCGGCAGCACCTTCACCGCGACGTCGCGGCCGAGACGCGTGTCCCGGGCGCGATACACCTCGCCCATCCCGCCTGCGCCGAGCGGCGAGACGATCTCGTAGGGGCCCAGACAGGTTCCGGCGTCGAGTGGCATCGCGGGAGGTTACCACCGACTTGCGGGTGCGAACGCGATTCATTTGCGGCGAGACGCGCGCGGGTCCGGTCGCTCGGGCGATGGCGAGGTGCCTGCGCCCAGGGGCGCGGCCCGCGGGGAGGCGCCCACCGCTCGCTCGAGCCCGTCAGAGCATCGCAACCACTCGGCCAGCCGGCTCGCATGCTCGACCGCGGGGGAAGCCACCCGCCTCGTCGCTCATCGTGGTGAGTGACGGACGGCACGAGTTCCTTGCCCGGGATGGCCGGGCCGCCTCCCGGTCAACGGCGCAGTGCCTTGATGCGGCCCCAGCTGGCGGGCTGCGCCGGTGTGGGAAGCATGCCGAACTTCTGGATGCGGTCGTTGCCACCGTCCACGACGTACATGTCGCCACTCGAATCCAACGTGACGCCTCTCGGGTAATCGAACTGCCCGGGTCCGCTGCCCAATGAGCCCCTCGGGCCGAGATACGACGGGGCTTGCTCCCCTCGCTGCGCTCGGCGACGGGACTGCCTCGCGTGGACTCGTTCCGGTCGCTCTGCTCCGGCGGGACGCTCATGGCCCACTCCGCGCGGGCGATCGGGTAAGAGGGTACCGTCGGCGACCCCCGCATGGGCTCGGTCCCCGTGCCCCGCGTTTCCGACGGAAGAACGACCGAGGAAGGGCTCGTGCGGTCCTGCCGTCCATCGCAACCGTTCGCTCGCCCGATATGGATTGTCGATGCTCGATGACGCCCGGCCTTCGCTGGGCTCTCCCGGGATCGGCGGACCCCAGCACCCCGGAAGCAGCCGATTCCGCCAGGCCCGAGCGGCGGATTCGCCGACGCGG
>CAZIXL010000285.1:0-4833 GCA_964542885.1 uncultured bacterium | reverse complement strand
AAGCGCCGCGGATTCACGATCACGGCCGCGAGCCGGACGGCCTGCCGCGCGTCGAGCCGCGCGGCGCTCGTGCCGAACCAGTAGCGCGCCGCCGCCTCGCTGCCGTACACGCCGTCGCCCCACTCGATGACGTTCAGGTAGAGCTCGAAGATCCGCCGCTTGGACAGCGCGCGCTCGAGCCGCACGGCGAGGAACGCCTCCTCGAGCTTGCGCAGCGGCGAGCGCGAGGTGCCGAGCCACAGGTTCTTCGCGAGCTGCTGCGTGATCGTGCTGCCGCCGCGTACGATCCTCCCCGCGCGCAGGTCGTGGCCGGCACTCTCCCGGATCTCGTTCCAGTCGAAGCCGTCGTGCGAGAAGAACGCGTCGTCCTCGGCCACGAGGACGGCCCGGCGCAGCAGGGGCGAGATGCGGTCGTAGGGGACGATCGTGCGGCGCTCGCGAACGGGGCGGCCGGCCTTCGCCGCCTCGCGCGCGCGCTGCCGCATGAGCGCCGTGCGCCCCGGGTCGCGCCGCGCGAGCACGTCCACGTCCACGCTCGCTGCGCGCACCGCCGCCCACGCGACCGTCGCGGCCACCGCCATCGCGAGGGCGATCGCGACGCGGGCGAGCCAGCGGCCGGGTCCGCCCCGACGGGTGCCGATCGTCAGCTCCCCGGGCGCCGGCCCACGACGACGACCGTCATGTCGTCGCTCTGCGGCGCGTCGCCGCGGAACGCGACCACGTCGGCCACGAGCCGCGCGACGAAGGCGCCGGGCTCGTCGCCGGGGTGCGCCGTCCAGAGCGCGGCGAGCCGTTCGTCGCCGTACTCCTCGCGCGCCCCGTCCATCGCCTCGGTGACGCCGTCGCTGAAGAGCAGCAGGGCGTCCGTCGCGCCGAAGGCGGCGAGGCCCTCGGCGTACTCGGCCGCCTCGAACAGCCCGAGCGGGACGCCGCCTTCCGCGAGCGCCTCGACGGTGCCGTCGGCCCGCCGCAGCAGCGGGTGGTTGTGGCCCGCGTTCACCCAGCGCACCGTGCCAGCGGCCGGGTCGAGCTCGGCGTAGAAGAAGGTCACGAAGCGGCCCGCGCCCGCGTGCCGCACGACGGCGCGGTTGAGCGCGCGGACCAGCTCCGCCGGTGCCTGCCTGCCGTCGCCGATGGCGCGGAGCGTTCCCTGCACGGTGCTGACGAGCAGCGCTGCGGGCACGCCCTTGCCCGAGACGTCCGCGATCACGACCGCCATCCGGCCCTCGACCGCGTAGCAGTCGAAGTAGTCGCCGCCCACCTGCCGCGCCGGCTCCAGCCGGCCCTCGGCGCGCCACGGCCCGATCTCGAGCGCCGACTCGGGCACGAGCCGCATCTGGATGTCGCGCGCGACCAGCAGCTCCTTCTCCATCTTCTCGCGCTCCAGCTCGAGCCGCCGCTTCTCCTCGGCCTCGGCGCGCAGCCGCGCCTTCTCGAGCACGCCCGCCGAATGGCTCGCGACGATCGACAGCAGCTGCGCGTCGGCGCGCGCCCACTCGCGGCCCGGCTCGCGGTGGCTCACCGCGAGCATGCCGCGCACGTGGCCGTCGACGAGCAGCGGCACGGCGAGCAGGGCGCGCACGGGCGAGGCCACGGTGCGCAGGCCGGGAAAGCGCGCGTCGGCCGCCACGTCCGGCGTCGCGAGCTCGCCGGGGCGCACCAGGAGGTAGCCCATGACCGCGTTCTTGAGCGGCGCCGGCCAGCTCGACGTGCCCGCTTCGGGGCCGCCGCTGCCCGTGACCACGACCGTCTGGGCGGTGGACCGGTCGGCACTCACCAGCCGGATGCTGCAGGCGTCGGCCCCGAGCAGGCGCGTGGTCTTGTCGACGACCCAGTCGAGGATCGGCTGCAGCTCGGAGGTGCCCGCCACCACCGTGCACAGTTCCGAGATGAAGCCCATCTCGGCCTGGAGTCGGGCGGGGTCGGCCGCGGTGTCGGGCAGGCTGGGATCGGGCATGCGTGCGCTCCGGGGACGGGGAAGGAGGAAGGAGGCGCCAGTCTATCGAGTCGATGCAGCGTGGACCACGCCGGATTTGCTGGGGTTTCGCACGCGTGGCTATACTCGCCCGCCCGCATCACCCACCCCTTCACGACGAGGTGACGAGATGAGCACGAGCACGCTCGCCTTCCGGAATATCCTGCTCGAGCGGCGCGGGGCCGTCACGATCCTGACGGTCAACCGACCCGACAAGCTGAACGCCATCGACCGTGCCACCCTCGGCGAGATCGCCGACGCCGTCCGCGCCTTCGCCGCCGACGACGCGCAGGGCGCTCTGGTCCTCACGGGCGCCGGCCCGAAGGCCTTCGTCGCCGGCGCCGACATCGCCGAGTTGCAGCCGCTCGGGGCCCTCGCCGCCGAGGACATCTCCCGCTTCGGGCAGGGCGTCGCCGACCTCCTCGAGCGCGGCCGCAAGCCGGTCCTGGCCGCCGTGAACGGCTTCGCGCTCGGCGGCGGCTGCGAGCTGGCGCTCGCGTGTCACGTGCGCATCGCCTCCGAGAACGCGGTGCTGGGCCTGCCCGAGGTGAAGCTCGGCATCATTCCCGGCTACGGCGGCACCCAGCGCCTGCCGCGCCTGGTGGGACAGGGGCGCGCGCTCGAGCTGATCCTCACGGGCCGAAACGTGAAGGCGGACGAAGCCGAGCGCATCGGCCTCGTGAACCGCGTGGTCCAGCTCGAGCGGCTGCTCGACGAGACGGTCCAGCTCGCCGAGGCCATGCTCAAGAACGGCCCGCTCGCCGTCGAGAACGCGCTCGAGTGCGTCCTGCGGGGCTCGAGCCTGCCGCTCGACCAGGGCCTGCGCTTCGAGAGCAGCCGCTTCGGCACGATGGCGGCGACGGACGACATGCACGCGGGCCTGCAGGCCTTCCTCGAAAAGCGGCCCGCGAAGTTCGCGCGCCGCTGACGCCGGTTCCACCGCGAGGCGCCCCGGTCCCCGGGGCGCCTTTGCAGTTGCAGCCGCGGCGGGTCGTTGCCGATACTGCCGCCTTCGCAAGGAGGCGTCATGCTCGAGTACTTCCGGGACCTCGTCCCGATGTCCCTTTCCCTCGTCCTGGGTACGCTCGTCGGGCTCGAGCGCCAGATGGGGCGCAAACCGGCCGGACTGCGCACGCACGTGCTGGTGTGCCTGGGCTCGACCATGTTCTGCCTGTGCACGACGTACGCCTACACGTCGTTCGGCGGGCACAGCCTCGACGCCTCGCGCATCGTGCACGGCGTCGTGACCGGCGTCGGCTTCCTCGGCGCGGGCAGCATCCTGCGCCAGGAAGGCTACGTCGCCGGGCTCACGACCGCGGCCAGCATCTGGATGGTGGCCGCCATCGGCACCGCCGTAGGCGTGCACGCCTACGGCCTGGCCATCACCGGGACCCTGTTCGCGCTGCTGGTGCTCGAGGGCTATCGCTGGGCGGAGCGCTTCCTGTCGCCCTCGGCCGAGCACACCGACTGAGCGCCGGAAAACGCGACGGACCGCCCGCACCCCGGGGTGCGCGGCGGCCCGTGCGTCCGGACGTCAGCCGAGGAAGACGACGCGAGAAGTGAGCAGGCTGCCGCCCGTCTCGAGGCGAAGGACGTAGCTGCCCGGCGAGCAGCGCTCGCCGGAGTCGCTGCAGCCGTCCCATCCGCATTCGTGTTCCCCCGCGCCCAACTCGCCCGCGGCGAGCGTGCGCACGCGGCGGCCCGAGCCGTCCACGACGTGCACGTCCGCGAGGGTCGGGTACGGGAACGCGAAGCGGAGTCCTGCGACGATTTCCGAGGGCCGGACCCGGCGGCTCCGGGACGGTGAGGCCGTCCGGGGGACGGTAGGGACGAGTCCGAGCCTGGCGGCGAAGGGGCGAGCCATGGCGAACCTTGCGGTGCGGCGGGGCGCACGATTGGGGCCTTCTTGCCCGGCGCGATCGGGGGGGACCCGGGCCCTGCGTGCGGTCAGGAGGCGCTCGGCGGCCTCTCGGGCTCGAATCCCGGTCGCACGCGGTAGGCGCACTATGCACTCGGGGCCGACCTCGCCCAAGCAAAGTTTCAGGCACGGAACGGTGAAATCGCCCGGCGCGCCGGCGTGCAGGATTCGCTCGTTCGGCGGCGCGAATCCGGTCCCCGTCGATGGAAACGTTTCCGGCCCACCATCGCAGGGAGTGGCCCCTGGCGCAGGGCGCGCGGCGGCCCCGCGCCCGCTCAGTCGTCGCCCGCGGCCTCGAGCCCCGCGAGCACGAGGTCGCCGACGCGGTCGGTGCCGAAGCCCGAGTCCATGCCCAGGTTGGGCAGGGTGCGCGCGCGCAGCAGGCGCACGACCGCCTGCTCGATGCGCGCGGCCGCGCGCGCCTCGCCGAGGTACTCGAGCATCATCGAGGCGGCCATGATGGTGGCGAGCGGGTTCGCGCGGTTCTGGCCCGCGAACTGCGGCGCGGAACCGTGGATGCTCTCGAACAGGCTCACGCGACCGGGGTGCAGGTTGCCGCTCGCCGCGATCCCCAGCCCGCCGACGAGCGCCGCGCCGAGGTCGGTGAAGATGTCGCCGAACATGTTGCTCGTCACGACCGTGTCGTACTGCTCGGGCGCCGTCACGACGAACATGCAGGCGGCGTCGATGTACTGGTGCTCGCGCTGGACGTCCGGGTACTCGGCGCCGACCTCGGCGAAGGTGCGAGTCCACAGCTCCATCGCCCGGATCGCGTTGGCCTTCGTGAGCAGCGTCAGCTTGCGGCGGCGGTCGCGCGCCCGGCACAGCTCGAACGCGTGGCGGATCACGCGCTCGACACCCTTGCGCGTGAACAGGATCTCCTGGGTCGCGACCTCGTCGGGCGTGCCCTTCTTGAACTGGCCCCACATGCCCGCGTAGG
>CAZIXL010000284.1:0-4850 GCA_964542885.1 uncultured bacterium | reverse complement strand
CTCCTTGGCCACCACTCCAGTTGCGTAGAGGGCAAGAACGACGAGAAGAACTTGGAACAACAGGCGCAGCCAGTAAAGATAGGTCGCAAAGGGAAAGACGTGTCCGGTGCTGGCTTTGATCGCGACGTTGAGATTGGCGATGCCGAGCAGGCCGAGCATGAGAGCAACTAAAATTCCGACCAGCTCGATAAAACGCGGCAGACCGACGCGGCGGTACACGCCGAGCGGCATCGCCATGGACGCGGGCGGCAACATCTACGTGTGCGACCAGTCGAACCACCGGGTCCAGAAGTTCTCGCCGACCTACGTTCCGCTCCTGACGATCGGCTCGCCGGGAACGGGCCCGGGCCAGCTCGGGCACCCGACCAACTGCGCCGTGTCGAATGACAACACGAGGCTGTACGTGACCGAGCTCACGAACGGGCGCGTCTCGATGTTCGACCTCGACGGCAACTTCCTCGGGAGCTTCGGTTCCCCCGGTGCCGGCCCGGGGCAGTTCGACTACCCGTACGGCATCGTCGTGGACCCGGCCACCGGCGACCTGTTCATCGCGAACGAGATCAACAACCGGATCGACCGCTGGCGGGCCGACGGAACCTACCTCGGGTCGTTCGGCCAGCTCGGCTCGGGACTGGACGACTTCCATTTCGTCGTGGGACTCGGCATCGACCCGGACGGCAATCTCTGGGCGACGGACCAGCTCAACAACCGGGTCAAGAAGGTGTCGCAGGCCGGCGTGACGCTCGCGGTCTTCGGCACGTTCGGCGGCGGCCCGAACCAGTTCTACAACCCGTGGTCGGTGTTTCCCACGCGGGGAGGAGCCCTGTGGGTCGGGGACACCTGGAACCACCGGATCGAGATCTTCCGCTACCTGCCCGTGCCCGCCGTGGATCGGTCGTGGGGGTCGCTCAAGAACCGATTCCGCTAGAATCCCGAACGACCGTTCGGCGGCGACGACTGCCCCAGCGGCTGTCGTCGCCGCCGACTTTCCGATCGTCGATGCCACGCGGAGCCTGCATGCGCCCACAGTCCCTCGACCGCCTGTCGCGTCACGTCTCGCCGGCCGGCGGTCGGCTCCTCCTGCTGGGCGACGCCGTGCGGCTGGAGGACCGGGCGCGGGCGCTCGGCTGGCGACCGCACGCCGCCGGCGAGGGCACGACCTTCGGGGTCGAGCCGGGATCCTGTCGCGCCGCCCTGCTCGAGGACGCCGTCGCCCGGGATCCCTGGGACCGCTGGCTCCTGCAGCGCGTGCATCGGGCGCTCGAACCGGGCGGGGTGCTTCTCGCCGAGGAGCCGAACCAGTTCGACCTGGCGTCGCCCGGGGGGCTCGGGTACGTGGCCAGCCGTGCGGCACGGCAGGGGGCTCTCCGGCTGCGCCGCGCGCTCCCTGGCGCGCCGCCGCCGGGGCCGTCGTTCGTCGGCCGGCGGCCGTCGCTCGCGCGACTGCTCACCATGCTGGGCGGGCTGCGGTTCGAGGTGCTGGAATCGTGGTCGGACCGGGGCGCGGGCTGGGGGGCGGTGCTGCCGGCGCGCTTCGCCGCGCGGATCGGTGTCGTGGCCCGGGCGAACCCCAGCGTGGCGGGGCTCCACGACCCCTGGCCCGAGGAGCGGCAGCATCGCCGCGCCTACGAGCTCGCCCAGTCCGCGATGCTCGCCACGCGGCGCGCGTGGGCCGAGGCCAACCCCCGCCGGGTGTCCGAACGGCCCGAGCGCTTCGCGCCGGCGCGCTACGCCGGCCGGACGGTCGTCGTCCTCGCCCCGCATCCGGACGACGAAGTGATCGGCGCGTGCGGCACGCTGCTGGCGCTCGTCCGGGCCGGCGCGCGCGTCGTGTGCGTCCAGGCGACCGACGGCTCCGCCGGGGCGGCGCTCGAGCGCACGCCCGAGCCGCTGCGGCGCGAAATCCGGCTGCGCGAGGCCGAGGCCGTCGGCCGTGCGTGCGGCTTCGCGTCGCTCGAGCTGTGGCGGGCCGACAACCGCGCGTTTCGCGCCTCGCGCGAACTCGAGGACCGGCTCGTCGCCCTGCTCGAGCGCGAGCGGCCCGCGCTCGTGCTGGCGCCGTTCGTGACCGAGGCGCACGAGGACCACGTGACGCTCGACGTGATCCTCGCCCGGGCGCTGGCGCGCGCGGCCCTCCCGGCGGACGCCCAGGTGTTCGGCTACGAGGTCTGGAGCCTCGTGCCGGCGAACGTCGTGCACGACGTCACGACGCTCGTGCCCGAACTGGAGGACACGCTGTTCCTGTACGACACGGCGATGCGCATCGACGACTTCGTGCACTTCTGCGCGGACCGCGCGCTCTATCACGCCTGGACGTACGAGGGCCGTCCCGCGTACCTCGAGGCCTTTCACGCCGTGCCGGCGCCGGAGTACGGCGACCTGCTGCGCACGGTGCGGCCGGAGCTCCGATGATCGAGGTTCCGGGGCGCAGCTGGGGCATCGAGCCGTGGAAGCCGGGCGACGAGCACGCCATCCTCGAGCTCTTCCGTTCCGAGTTCGGTCGCGAGCGCTCGCTCGCCCACTGGACGTGGAAGTTCCTCCAGAACCCCTACGGCGGGCCGTTCATCTCGCTCGCCTGGAGCCGTGAAGGTCACCAGCTCGTCGGCAACCAGGTGCTGATGCCCGTGCCGCTCTGCGTGCACGGGCGGCGCGTGCTGGCCGGCCATTCGCTGGACCTGGTCGTCCACCACGACTTCCGGCGGCAGGGCGTCTTCGAGCACACGGGCAAGCACGCGATCGAGAACCTCGAGCGGCACGGTGGCGGCGCGGTGGTCGCCTTTCCCAACGCCAGCTCGTACCCGGGATTCGTACGCTCGCTCGGCTGGTCGCGCATCCTCGAACCCACGCTGTGGAAGCTTCGCCTCGGCGTCCGGCACAAGCTCGAACGGCGGCTGGGCATGGCGCCGCTCGCGGCCGCGCTCGACGCGCTCTACCGCGTCGTCAACGTGCGTGCCGCCCGCGCCGGGCTCGCGCGCGCGGGAGAGGAGGGCGCGCAGGAGCGGGTCGAGCACGGCGACCGCCTGCCGGACGGCGTGGACGAGTTGTGGGAGCGCGAGCGCGGGCGGCAGCCCTTCTCGCTCTGGAAGGACCGCGAGTACCTGTCGTGGCGCTACGAGCGCCACCCGGAGCAGGCGTTCACGTATCACGGCCTGATGCGGCGCTCGCGCCTGGACGCGCTCGCGATCAGCGCCACGATCGGCGGCACCACGCACCTGTGCGAGTTCCTCGTCCCGGATCGCGACGAGGGCGTGGCCCGGCGGCTCCTCGCGGCGATCTGCGCGGACGCGGCCGTCCGCCGCGTCGACGAGGTGCATTTCCTGGCGTACGACGCCGGGTGGTTCGCGCGCGTCTTCGGCGGCTTCACCTCGTCGGTGGCCGACGAGAACGTGTTCGTGGGGCGCTCGCTCGAGAGCGAGGCGCTCACGGCCGAGATGGCGACGCCCGCGAACTGGACCCTGACCTGGGGCGACGGGGACTTCGTCTGACCCCTGCGCCGTCCGTACGGTCGCGGGGGCGAGCCGCTTCCGGCGGCCCGCCCGCGGCGCTCGTGACGACCGGGCCCCGCCGGGCTGGCGGTGGGCCGCGTGGACGGGCTAGCCTCGCAGACCCGTGACCGACCTCGCCCTGCACCTGGCCCCGAACGCGCCCTGGCCCGCGCTGCTCGTCCTCTCGCTCGCGCTGGTCGCGCTGGCGGTGTGGGAGTACCGCTTCGCGATGCCGCCGGTGCCCGGCACGTATCGCAGGCTGCTGGGCGCGCTTCGCGCGCTGGTGCTGGTCGCGCTCGCGTGGCTGCTCGCGCGCCCGGTGCTCGAACGCGCCCTGCCGGCATCGGGCCGCCGCGTCGCCGTGCTGCTCGACACGTCGGCGAGCATGGACCTGCCGGCTTCGCCGGGAGGCCCGCCGCGTTCCGCGGTGGCGGCGCGCGCCGCGCGCGAGGTGGCCGACGCGCTGCGCGGGCGCGCGACGGTCGAGACCGTCCCGTTCGCCGCGACGCTCGCCGGCGACAGCACCGCGCCGCCGCGCCAGGCGACCGCGCTGGGGGACGCGCTGGGCGCCCTCGCCGAGCGCCCCGTCGAGCGCCGGCCCGACGGCGTGATCGTCGTGAGCGACGGGATCGTGAACGCGGGCGCCGACCCGGTCGTGGCCGCGCGCTCCCTCGGCGCGCCCGTGCACGCGGTGGTGGTCGGCGGCACGCCGGGGCCCGACCGCGCCGTGGCCGAGGTCGAGACCTCGCCGTCCGCGCGCGTGGGCGAGGCCACGCCGGTGCGCGTGCGCGTGCTCTCGAGCGAGCCGCGCGGCACCACGATCCCGGTTCGCCTGTTCGAGGACGGCCGCGAGCGCGCGCGGGAAACGGTCGTGGCCCCGGGGCCCGGCGCCGAGGCCCTCGCCACGCTGCGCGTGACGCCCACGAAGCCGGGGCTCGCGGTGTGGACCGCGCGCGTGGACTCGTTGCCGGGCGACGCGAGCCCGCTGAACGACGCGCGCGAGGTGGCCGTGCAGGTCGCGCCCGGCAAGCTGGGGGTGCTGGTCGTGAGCGGCGGGCTCAACTGGGACCTCACGTTCTTCCGCCGCGCGCTGCTCGGCGACTCGACGCTGGCGCTCGACACCCGCGTGCGCGAGCGCGGTGGCTGGCGCGCGCTCGAGCGCGAGGGCGGCGAGCCGGTCCCGGCCGACCTGCGCGGGCGCGCGGTGGTCGTGCTCGACGCGCTCGCCGCCGCCGACGTGAGCCCGGAGTTCGACCGCGCGCTCGCGGCGTTCGTGCGCGCGGGCGGCGGGCTGCTGCTGTTCGGCGGGCCGCCTCCCGGCCTCGCGCGCGAGGCGCTCGGCGCGCGCGCGCCCGAGCTGGCGCT
>CAZIXL010000283.1:0-4855 GCA_964542885.1 uncultured bacterium | reverse complement strand
CGAACGACCTCATCCAGTACACGCTCGCCATCGACCGCGACAACGAACGGCTCTCGCACCTGTACGAGCCGCTCGACCCGGCGGTGCTGCGCAGCATCAAGCACACGGTCGAGGCGGCGCACGCCGCCGGGCGGTGGGTGGGCGTGTGCGGCGAGATGGCCAGCGACCCGTCGAACGCGGTGCTCCTGCTGGGCCTGGGGGTGGACGAGTTGTCGGTGCCCTCACCCGAGCTGCCGCGCGTGAAGCTGGCGATCCGTTCGGTGCGCCAGGACGCGGCGCGGACGATCGCCGACGACGTGCTGCGCTGCACCGGCGCCGTGCAGGTGCGCCGACTGGTGCGCGAACGCGTCGAGACCATGCTGCCGAGCGTGCTCGTGATGGACCGCGCCGGCGACGGCAGGGGGGAGGCCGCCTCGTGAGCGCCGACGAAGCCCGGCTGGAACCGCCGTTCGGCGCGCGCGACCCGCGCGGCATGGCCCCGCTCGTCGACGCGACGCCCGAACACGTGCTCGAGGCCCTCGACCGGGGCGAGGGTGCGCCCTGGGAGCTGCCGGTCGACGCGCCCGACCTGGTCGCCGTCGGCGGCATGGGCGGGTCCGCCATCGCCGCCGAGCTGACCGGGGCACTGCATCGCGACGCGCTGCCGCGCCCGTGGCTCGTCGTGCGCGACTACCGCTGGCCCGCGTGCGTGAGCCCGCGTTCGCTCGCCGTGCTCTCGAGCAACTCCGGCAACACCGAGGAGACGCTCGCGCTCGAGGCCGAAGCGCGCGAGCGGGGCGTGCCCGCCGTGACGCTGACGAGCGGCGGCACGCTGGCCGAACGCGCCCGTGCGCGCGGCCTGCACGTCCAGCCCGTACCCTCCGGCATGCCGCCACGCGCGGCGCTCTTCCACGCGTGGGTGCCCATGACACGCCTGCCCGCCGCGCTCGACTGGGTGCCCGACCCGGCGCCCGCGTGGCGCGAGGCCGCCGCGCTCATGGCCGAAGCCCGCGGCCGGATCGGCACCGCCGTCCCCGAGGCCGGCAACGCGGCCAAGCAGCTCGCGCGTGCCTGCCACGGCCGGCTCGTGTTCCTCTACTCGGCCACGGGGCCGGTCGAAGCGGTGGCCCTGCGCTGGCGGCAACAGCTGAACGAAAATGCTAAGCTGCCCGCCCATTCCGCGGCCGTGCCCGAGCTGAACCACAACGAGATCGTCGGCTGGCAGTCCGCCGGCGCGCTCCAGCGTGGGATCTCGGTCGTCGTGCTGCGGGATCGGGAGGATTCCGCCGAGGCCTCGCTTCGGCTGGACCTGACCTCGGAGTACGCGGCCCGCCAGGGTGCGGCCGTGCACGAAGTGCGCTCGAGCGGCGAGAGCCGGCTGGCCCGGCTCGCGACGCTGGTGCAGTTCGGCGACTACTTCAGTCTCTACCTCGCCTTTCTCGGCGGGGTGGACCCGGTGGACATTTCGAGTATCGACGAGTTCAAGCGCCGGCTGGCGGAGCACACTCCGTCCCGCCAGTGAGGCGCCGGCACGCCGGAAGCAGCCGCTCCGTCGTGTTCCAACCGCAGAGGAGCCATCGATGGCGTCGCGTCACCTGTTCACCTCCGAGTCCGTGACCGAAGGTCACCCGGACAAGATCGCGGACCAGATCTCCGACTCCGTCCTCGACGCCATGCTGGCGCAGGACCGCAAGAGCCGCGTCGCCTGCGAGACGATGGTCACGACCGGCCTCGCGGTGGTCGCGGGCGAGATCACGACCAAGGCCTACGTCGAGATCCCGCAGCTCGTGCGCCGCGTGATCCAGGAGATCGGCTACGACGACGCCGAGTACGGCTTCGACAGCCAGACCTGCGCCGTGATGACGACGATCGACCAGCAGTCGCCCGACATCGCCATGGGCGTCGACACCGGCGGCGCCGGCGACCAGGGCCTGATGTTCGGCTACGCCTGCAACGAGACGCCCGAGCTGATGCCGCTGCCGATCACGCTGGCACACAAGCTCGCCATGCGGCTCTCGCAGGTGCGCAAGCGCGGCCTCGTGGACTACCTGCGGCCCGACGGCAAGACGCAGGTGACGGTCGAATACGACGGCGACAAACCCGTGCGGATCGACACCGTGGTGCTCTCGACGCAGCACTCCGACAAGGTCGCGCAGGCGAAGATCCGCAAGGACATGCTCGAGAAGGTCATCCTGCCGCTGCTGCCCAAGCGTCTCGTGAGCAGGAAGCAGCCGGTCAAGTTCCACGTCAACCCGACCGGCAACTTCGTGATCGGCGGCCCCATGGGCGACTGCGGCCTCACGGGCCGCAAGATCATCGTCGACACGTACGGCGGGATGGGCCGGCACGGCGGCGGCGCGTTCTCGGGCAAGGACCCGAGCAAGGTGGACCGTTCGGCCTGCTACGCCGCGCGCTGGGTGGCCAAGAATCTCGTGGCCTCGGGCCTGTGCGACCGCTGCGAGGTGCAGGTCGCGTACGCGATCGGCGTTGCGCAGCCGGTCAGCATCGCCGTCGACAGCATGGGCACCGGGCGGGTCAGCGACGACAAGCTGACGTCGCTCGTGCGCAAGCACTTCGACCTGTCGCCGCGAGGCATCATCGACACGCTCAAGCTGCGCCGCCCGATCTACCGCGCGACGGCCGCGTACGGCCACTTCGGCCGCGCGGACTTCGCGTGGGAGAAGACGAACATGGCGCGCACGCTGGCGCGGAGCGTCTGACCGCGTCCCGCAGCCCGCAGTGACCGGCGCCCCGGCGGAGCGATCCGCCGGGGCGTCGTGATTTCAGGGGGCACGGCCCGGTCCGCCCGCCGCCCGAAAGTAGCTGCTGCGCCCCGCGGGTCGTGCGGGTAGACTGCCGCGCCGTTCGCGCCGGACGCCCGTCGTCCGCGCGCATGCCCGGGATCTCGTGACCGACCGTTGGGGGATCGTCATGAAGAGAGTCCTGCTGGGACTCGTCGTGCTGCTGGCGCTGCTCGTGGGCGGCTTCGCCGCCTGGATCGCCTCGCGCCAGCACCTGAAGTTCGACGTCCCCGAGCCGGCCATCGCGGCTTCGGCCGACTCGGCCGTGATCGCGCGCGGCCGCTACGTCGTGCGCACGCTCGCCGACTGCGGCGTCTGCCACGGCGACCCGAAGCAGGCCGCGCGCGCCCGCGCCGGCGAGGAGGTGCCGCTCTCGGGCGGCTTCGCGTTCCACATCCCGCCGGGCACGTTCTACCCGCGCAACATCACGCCCGACCCCGAGACCGGCATCGGGAACTTCACCGACGGCCAGCTCGCGCGCGCCCTGCGCTACGGCGTGGGTCACGACGGCCGCGCGCTGCTGCCGTTCATGGAGATGCAGGGGCTCTCCGACGAGGACCTCGTCGCGGTCGTCTCGTACCTGCGCGCGCAGCCGCCGGTCCGCAACGTCGTGCCCGCGCACGCGTACAACCTGCTCGGCCGGATCGTGAGGGCCACGGTCCTCGCGAACCCGGTGGGCCCGAAGGAGACGCCGCTCGTCACGGACCCGCACGGGCCCACGGTCGAGAACGGCCGCTACCTCGTCGAGTCCGTTTCGAACTGCTGGGCGTGCCACTCGCAGCGTGACTACAACACCGGCGCCATGACCGGCCCGCACCTGGGCGGCGGCCGCATGCCCGACGACGACGTGAAGGGCCGCACCTGGGGCGCGCCCAACCTGACCACCGACCCGGCGACCGGCCGCCTCGCGAAGTACACCGAAGACGAGTTCGTCCAGCGCATGCGCATGGGCCGCACGATCGAGGGCTCGCCCATGCCCTGGCAGCAGATGCAGCGCATGGACGAGGACGACGTGCGCGCGATCTACCGCTACCTGAAGACCGTCCCCGCCGTCGCGCACGACCCGGGCCCGGCGGTGGAGGACGCGAAGCAGTAGGGCGCGGACGGCGGACACGGTCGGAAACCGGCCACGAGCCCGGCGGCGCCCGGTGCGCGCGGGCCGCGCCGAATGCGGCGTTCCCGGGGTGTGGATTTTCAGGGTGCCGCGCGGAGGCAGGGGGCGTAGCGTCACGCGCATCCGGCCCTCGTACGAAAAGCGGGCTGCTTCCAGTCGCCGACACCCAGGGAGGACACCGTCATGCACTGCCGACTCGGGTCGTTCGCCAACCTCGGTACCTCCGCTCCCCTCGAGCGGCTGGAATGGAGGCTTCGCCAGGCCGAGCGGGGAGGGAAGCCCGCGCAGGGCAGCGCTCTCCTGGAGTGGGTCCGGCAACGGTTGACTTCGCTCGCGAACGAGGAGCCGGCCCTCGACCTGCGCGAGGTGCTGGGCCAGGGGCACGCGGATCGCCCGTGGGTCGACGCCGTCGCGGCGCGCCTCGAGGAACTCCGGGCCGGCGGTGGCGAGGTCTCGCTGCACGCCTGCGAGTACGAGCCGGGTCCGGACGGTCACGTCATCGTGGTCGTGAATCTGCCCGACCTGTTCCACGAAGTGGCTCCGGGCGATGTCCTGCAAGCTGGCTTCTGTGCGACCCGGAGGGGGGAGAGGGCGGTTCGCCTGCGGCCGAGGCTGGTCCGCGTCGTGTGCTCGAACGGAGCCGTCGCACCCGTCGGCGATCGGGCCGAGCACGACGGCGTGCGGGGATTCGCGGCGGCGCTGCGGACCTTCACGACGGCCGAGTTCTGCCGATCGCTCGTCGAATCGCTGGGTGAGACGCGCCGGGTTCCGGCGGCGCCGTTTCGCTACGGCCCCGCTCCGGCGCCGGGCCCGGCGCTTCCCAGGCGGTACCGACGCGAGGTCGACCACCGGCTCGAACGGGAAGGGGACACCAGCCTCTACGGGTTCGTGAACGCGATCACGGCGACCGCCCGCGGCGTGCGGGACTGGCCGGCGCGCCTCGAGCTGGAGGAGACCGCCG
>CAZIXL010000282.1:1018-4878 GCA_964542885.1 uncultured bacterium | reverse complement strand
CGTCGACGACACCGTCGCGATGCGCCTCTTCGCCGCGGCCCGGGGCGCGCTCGCCGAGGCCGGGGACGTCCGCTTCCCGCCCGACATCGTCTTCGTGAACCGGACCTTCGGCGGTCACTTCGGGAACCTCGGGCGCCTGAAGGCGCAGGGGCCGTGGCGGGAGCGGCTGGAGGCGTTCGTCCGGGGCTGAAACCCTCCCGATCGCGAACCGGCCCGTCCTGCGGGAGAATGTTCGCCGGCCTCTGCTGCGAGGAGGTGCGACATGCCCAGCGACCCCTCCGTGCGGCTGTCTCGCCCGCCTTCCCTGGCCGAGCGAGCCGCCGCGTGGCGGCGACGGGCCGGATCGAGCGGGGGCGGAGGTGGCGCTGCGCCCGGGTTCCGGACCAGGGCTGCCGTGCGCCTCGCGTCCGTCGCGTCGCGTTGCGAGGCGCGCGCCCCGAACCACAGCCCGCCCAGCGCGAGCGTGGTCAGCACGCCCTCGCGCTGGCCGATCTCGCCGAGCAGGCTCGTGCGCGGCGAGAGCCCCGCGAGTGCCGAGGCGATCGAGACGAGCATCCACGCGACGGCGGCGAGGTCGGCCCACTCGACCGGCGTGCGCGGACGCCACGCAGCGGGCCCACCGCGGCGAAGCGCGTTCGTGCCGCGCGCGGCCGCGAGCACCAGCAGCGGCAGGCCCAGCACGCGCAGCGCGATCGCCTTGGGCGAGGCGAACACGTCGAGCAGTCCGGGCACGAAGCCCAGGATCGCGGCCGCGAGCGCGGCCCGCACGACGTAGCGTTCGAGCCGGTCTATCGGACCATCACCACGCGCGAGGTCCCGATCGCCCCCGTGGCGTCCGCCACGCGCACGAAGTAGACGCCCGGCGCCACTCGGCCGCCGCCCCCACGGCCGCCCGTCCACAGCCACTCGCCCACCTCGCCGCCGGCATCGTGCGACGCGAGTCGGCGCCCGCGCGCATCGAGCACGTCGAGCCGCACCGCCCCGCGCGCGCCGCGCCAGCGCACGAGCGTGGCGCCGCGGGCGGGGTTCGGCTCGATCGCGAGCCGCAGCCCCGCGGGCACGACGATCGGCTCGACCGCCACCGGCGACGATACCGGCGTCCCGAGCAGCCGGAAGCAGAGCGCGCGCCCGGCCTGTTCCGGTACCCAGGGAGCGTCCTCGGTCGGGCGCACGAACAGCGGACCGATCCCCGTCGCGAAGTCCGCGCTCTCGTTGCCCGTGTGGTCGTGTACGTAGAGCGGGTACTTGTTCTTCGAGCGCACCAGCAGCAGGTAGTCGCGGTCGGGCTGGAGCTCCACCGGCGGCGCGTACAGATAGTGCGTGTCCCAGTGCGGCGTCACGAGCCCCGGATGGTAGAAGTCGGCCTGCAAGAGCGCACCCGGAAGCGTGCTCCCCGGCGCCGGGATCGAGTCGCCCTCGAGCACGACCACCGTGCCCTCCACGTAGGGGCTCGCGTTCGCGTTGTACCCGAACGCCAGCTCGACCCACTCGAGCGTGCACGCCTGCGGCACGCGGAAGCGCTGCAGGTAGTCGTAGGCGTCGAAGCCGAGCAGCGTCGACGTGCCGCTCACCGCCTGCAGGACGCGAAGCTCTTCCCTGCCGCTGGCGGAACACAGCCCCAGGCCGGCCGTGGCCGCGGGACCGCCGAGCGGCGCCTGGCCGGCGGCGAAGTACTGGAATCCCGGCGGCAGGCCCGGCGTGCCCTGCGACCAGAAGCGAACGTCCACGTACTGGTTGAGGTACGACCCGCCCACCCACATGTCCAGGTCGAGCGTCGTGCGCGTCGGTTCGGCCACGCCCGTCACGGGCTGCACGACCACCGGCGGCGAGAAATCGAGACGCACGTGGTTGTACCCGAGCTGCGACGCGTCGAACCCGATCGATCGCAGGGCGACCGTCGTGGGATCGGGCGCCAGCGCGACCGGGTCCCATGCCTGGACCCGGAAGGTCGGCCACACGTAGCCGGCTTCCGAGACCGCGAGCGAGCACGACGCGAACGGCACGGTGCCGTCGAAGGGCTGGCGAATGCCGGCGTAGACGCGGGTCGTGGAGTCGGTGCCCGCCACGGCGTCGATATTGCATCCGACGGCCGCGACGGCGGCCGGTGCGGCGTCGGGTCGCGTGGCCCACGAGCGGCGCGAAGGCAGGAGCATCGCGAACGCGATCGCCGCCAGCGCGAGCGCGGCGGGAACGAGCCGGAGGAGGGTACGAGGCATGGGCGGCGCCTCCCGTCTGATCGGGGTCGGCGGCGAGCGCAGGCGGCACCTCGCCGGAACGAAGAACAAAGCTAGGGGAACGCGCGAGGGGGACCAAGCACCGATTGGCCTGGCCCCGTCACCGCACCAGGGTCACGCGCGCGAGCCCGACCGTGCCTTCGCCATCGGTCGCGCGCAGGAAGTAGACGCCGGCCGCGGCGGGCGTGCCCGCGTCGCCGACGCCGCGCCAGAGCCACGAGCCCTGCTCGCCCGCGGCGTCGTGCGCGGCGGCGCGGCGGCCGCGCGCGTCCATCACCTCGAGCCGCACGGCGCCGCGCGCGCCGCTCCAGCGCAGCATCGCGGCGCCGCGCGCGGGGTTGGGCTCGGCGGCGAGCCGCAAGCCCGCGGGGCCGACCGTCGGCCGCACGGCGAGCGTCGCGGGATCGGGCTCGCCGATCAGGCGGAACGAGAGCGCGAGCCCGGGCTGCTCCTGCCACGCGCCGGTCGGCGTCGTGCGCGAATACAACGGGCCGATGCGGCTGGTGAAGTCGGCCCCCTCGGTGCCGGTCAGCGCGCGCGCCCAGGCCGAGTACGCGTTCGAGGTGCGGAACAGCAGCCAGTAGTCGTGTTCCGGCTCGAGAACGATCGGAGCCGGAGTCCCGGCGTGCGAGGTCCAGGATGGGACGGGCAACCCGACCACCAGGTAGTCCGCCTGGAAGAGTGCGGTCGGGAGGGCATCCATCGGTTCGGGCATCGCGGTCCCGTCCAGCACCTCCACGGCCCCGATCGAGACGTCGTAGAGCGGGTGCGCCCCGATCGGGAGTTCGACCCAGTGGAGTGTCCCGCGATGCGGCACGCGGAACTTCTGCAGGTACTCGTACGGCTCCGTTCCGCGCGACACCGTCGATCGCCCGACGCCCTGAAGGACCCGAAGCGCCGTGTCCTCCTCGGCATCACAGAAGCGCATCGCGAGGACGGGGTGCTTTCCGGGCAACGGTACGGGCGAGGTGTCGGTGAGATAGTCGAAGGCCGAAGGCATGCCGGCGGGCCCGTTCGTCCAGTAACTGGCCGTCGTGAAGAGCTGTGGCTGCGTGCTGGTGGACACGTAGTTCACCGCGAGCGTGGCCGGAATCGGATCGGCCACGTGGCTCACCGGGGCGATCACGACCGGGAGGAATTGGGCGACCAGCTGCTCGTGCACGGTCCCCGAGAGCGTGTAGGACTGGGACCGAAGCGTCACGATCGTCGGATCCGGCGCGAGCGCGAGAGGATCCCACGCCACGATCGTGGACATGCCGATCCTCACGGAGAACGAGGCCCATCCGCTGCAGATCACGCCCAACGAGCACGCCGCGATCGGCGCCGCCAGATCGATCGGCTGCAGCACGCCCCAGCCCTCGCTCGTCCTGAACTGCGCATCCGCCGGGGGCAGGCCCGTGTCGCCGCAGCTCGGGAGCGCCGGGACCTGCGTGACCGTGCCCGAGCGCGACGACGCACCCGCGGCGACGGCGAGGATCGCAACGGAGGCGAGCAGTGCCGGAATCCCGCGCTGCCAGCGTCGAGTCATTTGCGACCGCCGTCTTCGTCCGGGCTCGTCACCGCACCAGCACCACGCGCGCGAGCCCGACCGTGCCTTCGCCATCGGTCGCGCGCAGGAAGTAGACG
>CAZIXL010000282.1:0-918 GCA_964542885.1 uncultured bacterium | reverse complement strand
GCCGACGCCGCGCCAGAGCCACGAGCCCTGCTCGCCCGCGGCGTCGTGCGCGGCGACGCGGCGGCCGCGCGCGTCCATCACCTCGAGCCGCACCGCGCCGTGCGCGCCGCTCCAGCGCAGCAGGGCGGCACCCTTCGCTGGGTTCGGCCCCGCGGCCAGCCGCAGGCCGGCAGGCCCGACCGTCGGCGCCACCGCGAGTTGCGCCGGCTCGGGCTCGCCGATCAGGCGGAAGTTGAGCGCGCGTGCGGGCTGGATTTGCCAAGCCGAGTCGGCAGCAGTTCGCATGTAGAGCGCCCCGACGCCCGGCAGGAAGTCGGGGTAGTCGAGGGCCGAAAGGTCGCGCGCATAGACCGGGTAACGGTTCGCAACGTGGGCGAGCAACCAGTAGTCGTGATTCGGCTGCAGCACGAGCGGCGCGGCCGTGAGCCAGTGCGATGCCCAACTCGGGCAGGCGCGATCGTAATCGAAGAAGTCCGCCGAGAAGTCCGGATAGGGCAGCTGCGCCACCGGAGTCGGCATGTCGCGCGAATCGAGGATCGCCATGCGTCCGTTCGCGCCCGGGTACACCCAGTCCATCGTTCCGAACGCCAGCTCGATCCACTCCAGCCGGCAACGCTCGGGCACGCGGAAGCGCTGGAGAAAATCGCACGCCTGCGTGCCGTACAGGTAGGTCGAGCGCGATACGGCCTGCAGGACGCGCAGGTCCTCCTGGCCGTCCGCCGGGCAGAAGCTCACGCCCAGGACCGGGTGCGGTCCGTTCATCGGGCCCGACCCGCTCGACGTGTAGACCTGTGCGGGGGGCATCGAGGAGGGACCGTTGGTCCAGTAGTGCAGGTTGAGCGACCCGTACGCGAACCCGGCATAGGTCTGCTGGAAGTCCAGCACGAGGCTCGAGGGCGTGGGTTCGGCCACGCCGGG
>CAZIXL010000281.1:0-4882 GCA_964542885.1 uncultured bacterium | reverse complement strand
GTGAAGGCGGCGACCGGCGAGGAGGTCACCGCCGAGGAACTGGGCGGCGGCGACGTGCACACGCGCATCTCGGGCGTGGCCGACCACCTGGCCGACGACGACGCGCATGCGCTCGAGATGGCGCGCGAGATCGTCTCGCACCTGGGCGTGCAGCGGCGCGCGGACCTCGACCTGCGCGAGAGCGAGCCGCCGGCGTACGACCCGGCCGAGATCTACGGCGTGCTGCCCACCGACCTGCGCACGCCGTACGACGTGCACGAGGTGATCGCGCGGCTCGTGGACGGCTCGCGCTTCCACGAGTTCAAGGCGCGCTACGGCACGACGCTCGTGACCGGCTTCGCGCACCTGCACGGCATGCCCGTCGCGATCCTCGCCAACCAGGGCATCCTGTTCAGCGAGTCGGCGCTCAAGGCCGCACACTTCGTGGAACTGGCCTCGCAGCGCGGCGTGCCGCTGCTGTTCCTGCAGAACATCACCGGCTTCATGGTCGGCAAGCAGTACGAGCACGGCGGCATCGCCAAGGACGGCGCCAAGATGGTGCACGCGGTCGCGAACGCCACGGTGCCGCGGATCACCGTGATCATCGGCGGCAGCTACGGCGCCGGGAACTACGGCATGTGCGGGCGCGCGTACCAGCCGCGCTACCTGTTCGCGTGGCCGAACAGCCGCATCAGCGTCATGGGCGGCGAGCAGGCTGCGAGCGTGCTCGCGCAGGTGCGCCGCACCGCGCTCGAGGCGAAGGGCGGGACGTTCACGGACGCGGAAGAGCGCGCGTTCAAGCAGCCGATCCTCGACAAGTACGAGCGGGAGGGAAGCCCGTACTGGTCGACGGCGCGCCTCTGGGACGACGGCGTGATCGATCCCGGCGAGACGCGCACGGTGCTGGCGCTGGCGCTCTCGAGCTGCCTGAACGCCCCCATCCCCGAGATGAAGTTCGGCGTGTTCCGGATGTAACCCGGTCGGCGGCGCGCGCAGCATGCGATCGTTCCCGCGGGTGCCGCCGAGACCGCCCCGGTGGCCGGGGGGCCCGCCGCGGCGGGGGGGGGCCGCGGCCCCCGCCCCGGGGCCACGGCGCGCACCCCCCCCCACCGCGCGGCCTCCCGGGGCGCCTCCCGCCCTCCGGGGCGGCGGCGCGCGGCGGCCGCCCCGGGGGGGGCCCGCGGGTGCCGGATCGGCGACGCCGACGTAGGCTCTCCGCGTGACCCTCGCGACCCTCGCGCTCGTCCTGGCTTCGGCGGCCATCCACGCCACCTGGAACCTGTGGGTGAAGCAGGTGGGGCCCGCCGCGCGCAGCGGGCCGCTCATGTGGCTGCTCGTGACGATCTCGGCGGTGGTGTACGCACCCTTCGCCCTCGCGGTCGCGGCGCGCACCGGCTGGCGGCCCGACGCGTGGACGCTCGCCCTGATCGTGGGCAGCGGGCTGATCCACGTCGCCTACTTCCTGCTGCTGCTGCGCGGCTACCGCGTGGGCGACCTCTCGCTCGTCTACCCGGTCGCGCGCGGCACGGGCCCGCTGCTCGCCTCGCTCGCGGCGCTCGTCGTGTTCAGCGAGCGGGCGTCGGCGCTCTCGATCGCGGGCCTGCTGCTGATCGTGGCCGGCATCCTCGTGCTCACGTGGCGCCCCGACCCGGCGGCGCACGCGAAACTCGCACCCGGGCTGCGCTACGGCCTCGCCACCGGCACCCTGATCGCGGTCTACACGCTGTGGGACGGCTGGGCGGTCAAGCGCGCCGCGATCCCCGCCCTCGTCTTCTACTGGGCGGGCGAGGTCGTGCGCGTCGCCGCGTTCACGCCCGCCGCGCTCGCCGACCGCGAGGGCGTGCGCTCGCTGTGGCGCGACCATCGCCCGAAGGTCGTGGGCATCGCGCTCATGAGCCCGCTCAGCTACATCCTCATCCTGCTCGCCATGCGCGGCGGCGCGATCAGCCACATCGCGCCCGCGCGCGAGATCGCGATCCTGCTCGGCGCGTACCTGGGCGGCCGCGTGCTGGGGGAGGGCGACCGCCGCCGGCGCCTCGTCGCCGCCGCGGCGTTCGCGGCGGGCGTCGCCGCGCTCGCGTTCGCGAAGGGCTAGGAGCCGGACCCTTCGACCGCGGTCGCGCGCGCGAATCCGTGGTGCCGGACCGCTCGCGCGGCGCCACGGCGCAAGCGTTGCGGTGGAGCGGACGCCGGACGCACGAATCCTCGCGAGGCGCGCGTGGTTTCCCTTGAAGGGGCCGCGACCCGACCCCACGATGCCGCCCCGCGCCACTGGTTCGGCGAGTCCACCCCCTACGGGAAAAGAGGCCCACCTTGGTCCGCTTCCGTCGCCTCGTCCTCGCGCTGCCGCTGCTGCTCGTGCTCCCCGCCGTGTCCCACGCGTCGTCCAATCCCATTCCCGGCGTCGGCATCGTCGTGAAGCGCAACCCGGGTTCGAGCACCGCTTTCGTAGTCCCCGGGGGATTCCTCGGCGCCGGCTCCGCGCCCTTCGCCGGGACAGTCGGGCTCGAAGGACGCTGCAGCTTCGAGTGCGGGGGCTGTGACACCGACTGCGGCGGCGGCCCGCCGGACACGCGCCTGGACTACTCCGAGGACACCTCGAGCGGCCCGTTCGACGTGAGCATGGGCGCGACGACGCTCTACTCGACCGACCCGATCGCGGTCGACGTCGGTGGCTCGTCGTCGTTCTTCGACGTGTTCGTCACGCTCAGCGGTCCCGGACCGCTCGCGGACGACCCGGTCCCGGGCACGTTCACGCTGCCCTCGGGAAGCGCGCTCGACCTGGCCACGTCGTCCACGGTCGCCAGCAGCTCGCTCGACCTGCACGCCTCGATCACGTTCGCGGATCACACCACGGGAATCGCGGCCGGCTCGTCGCTCGAAGAGGACCTGCACCTCGATCTGCTCGGTGCGGGGCTTCCGGTGGCGCGCGTCGCCGACGGCACCGCGACCGGACACGTCGTGATGGGTGGCAACGGGGCGACCGTGACCGCGTTCACGTACGCGAACGCCGGCGGCGGGCTGCGCCTGCAGATGCTCTCGCTCGAAGCCGGCGCGCCCGTGCCGGTGCACGCGCACTCGTGGGGCGCCCTGAAGAGCGTCTACCGCTGACCGGGGTGGCGAGCGGGATCGCGGCGGCGGCCGGCCGGCGCGATCCCGCGCGCGTTTTCGCACAGGTGAAAGTCCCGGGCGCCGCGTTGTGCGCAGCACGGCGGCGTGCGACCATTCCCGCGCGATGCGCAAGAAAACACTCCCCCGCTGCGACATCTGCACCGCGCAGAACCCGGGCGGCGTCTGCCGCCTGAAGACCGGTCCCGCCGGCCGTTTCGCCGGCGAGCGGGCCGCCCAGCTCTTCCTTCGCGGCGAAGCGCTGTTCCACGAGGGCTGGCCCGCGCACTCGCTGTTCATCGTGCACAGCGGGCGCGTGCGCGTGTTTCGCACGTGGAAGGACGGCGAGGAGCAGGTGCTGCGCGTGCTCGGCCCGGGCGAGATCGTGGGCTACCGGCCGATCCTCGCGAACGAGCCCTACGGCGCCAGCGCCGAGGCGCTCGAGGACTCCTCCGTGTGCGTCGTGCCCCGCGCCGCGGTGCTCGAGCGCATTCGCCAGGACCCCGAGCTGGCGCTCGAGATGCTGTCCAAGCTCTCCAAGGAACTGCGCATCTCCGAGGACCTGATGATGGACCTGATCCGGCGGCCGGTGCGCGAGCGCGCGGCCCGGCTGCTGGCCGGGCTCGTCGAGGTCTACGGCGCGACGGGCGAGTCGGCCTCGCTCACCTCGGGAAGCATCCCGCGCAAGGACCTGGCGCGGATGATCGGCACCACGCCCGAGACGTTCTCGCGCATCCTGCGCGGTTTCGCGCAGCGCGGCATCGTGGAGCTGACGCGGAACCGGATCGTGGTGCGCGACGCCGCGCTGCTCCGGCGAGCCGCCGGCGAGGCCGAGCCCGCCTGACTTGATCGCGATCAAGTCGGCGGTTGACCGCGCGCATGTGTCCTTTCCCGGCGCGGGTGGAGACTGCCTTCGTGTCGGGCGAACGTGCCGCCGGCAGCCCGCCGGCGTGCGGCCGCCTCTCCGATCGTGCACGGCGGGATTCCGGGTCGCCGGCGCATGGCATCTCCCCCCGAATCCGGAGGACGGAAACATGAAGCACCTTGCGACCACTCTTCTCGTTCTCGGCGCCCTGTCGGTGGCCGCGGCCGCCCTGGCCGGGCCGCCCCTGCCGGGCGAATACAAGACCACCGACCTGGGCGGCACGGTGCCGCTCGGCCGCTACTCCGAAGGCTGGCAGGCGGGCGGCGGCGCGCTGCTGCCGGGCGTCACGCTGAACGCCCAGTCGTGGGACGGCGCGGCGCTCGGGACCTCGTGGTACTACCGCTGCGCCACGACGACCGCCCCGGCCGTGATGCTCACCAACACGGTCGACGCGAACGGCAACGGCAACCGCACCTACATGAAGCAGTTCGTGGGCGGCCAGATCTGGCTGAGCGGCACGGGCCCGTGGGCGAACGGCGACGCGGACTACCCGGGCGACATCGACAGCTACACCGAGTTCGAGACCGTGCAGTACGCGAACTTCGTCCCGGTCGCGGCCGTGACGAACGTGCAGGCGACGGCGCACTTCGCCGCGTACCCGAACGACTGCATGGCGTTCCAGGTGAGCAACGGCGTCGAGGTCGGGAGCACGGCGCTCGGCGGCACCAAGCCCGCCGACTACCCGGACTTCCTCACCGCCGGCACCTGCGCGCCGACCGCGCCCGAGGGCGCGTGGTGGAACTTCCTCACGATGACGCTCTCGATCACGTCGGGCTGCACGACCCCGGCGAGGCCTTCGTCGTGGGGCGCCCTGAAGGCCATCTATCGCTAGGCATCCCCGGCCCACGATCGCGCGACGCCCGTCCCGAA
>CAZIXL010000280.1:0-4905 GCA_964542885.1 uncultured bacterium | reverse complement strand
TCACGGGCCGGCCCGAGCGGTGGATCTCCTCGGCGAGCTGCAGGCCCGTCGCCGAGGCACCCACCACCAGCACGCCGCCGCGCGGCAGCTGCGCGGGATTCCGGTAGCCGGAGGGCACGACCTGGTGCACGTCCCCCGACAGCGCGGCGGAGAAGCCGGGAAGCGCGGGCCGGTCACAGTGGCCCGTGGCGATCACGACGGCGCGCGCGCGAATCGAGCCGCGGTCCGTCGTCGCCACGTAGCCGCCCGGGCGGCGCGCGAGCGAACGCACCGTCACACCCGACTCGACCGGCGCGGCGAAGGAACGCGCGTAGTCGGCGAGGTAGCGGATCACCTCCTTGCGGCTCATGAAGCCGCCGGGGTCGGGGCCGGCGTACGACCATCCCGGGAGGCGGGCCTGCCAGCGCGGCGTGAGGAGCCGGAGGGAATCCCAGCCCTCGCTCTGCCACCGCTCGCCGACCCGGCCGCGCTCCAGCACGACGTGGTCGACGCCGCGATGGGCGAGGCTGTGGCTCATCGCGAGCCCTGCCTGGCCCGCCCCGATGACGATCGTGTCGATCCGTCTCATGGTCCTGTTCTCCGTGGGCGGGGCGGGGGACGCCGCGTGCGGTCGCCCCCCGGCTCCGCGCCCCTGGTTCACGCCGCGTCCACCGCCAGCTGCACGTCGACGCCGTTCGTCAGCACGTCGAAGACCGCCGAGCGCGAGCGGGACTGTTCGACGATGCCCGCCAGCACCGCGGCCGGGGCGTCGCCCTTGATCTTGAAGTTCACGCGGATCCGCTCGTACCCGTTCCGCACCGAGTCCGAGAGCCCGAAGATGCCGAGCAGGTTCATGTCGCCCTCGACGCGGCACTCGACTTCGTAGAGCGTCACGCCGCGCACGGCGGCGATGTTGCCGATGCCCGCGGTGAGGCAGGAGGCGAGCGCCGCGAGCAGGATCTCGACGGGCGTGGGGGCGTTGTCGCGACCGACGAGCACGCCCGGGTGGTCGGCGTCGAGCACGAACCCGCGCGGGCGCGCCTGTTCGCCGCCGGCGCCGTGGAACGCCGAGATGCTCGTGCGGCTGTGGGTGCCCTGCTGCCAGCGGGTGACGGCCCGCCAGGTGAACGCGGCCAGCTCGGGCTGTGCGCCGACGGCGTTGATGGTGGTGAGCAACGTGGGCGTGTCGACGCCGTTGCGGGGTTCGGGAAGCGGCTTCGCGTCGCGGATGCGGGTCGCGTTCATGGTCGAGTCTCCTCGGGGTTCGCCGGGGCCGCCCATCGGCCTCGCGGTCGGCCGATCCCCACCGCACGCGCCGTACCATGCGAGCCTTCCAGCCCAAGGTGCTGGGGGAAAGCGGGTTGTGCGCACGACGCCGGCCCGGGGCCACGACGAGTTCGCGTCGTTGACGGGATCTCGTCGCGCCCCGCGACGGGATTCCGTCGCGGTCGCGGGGCGGCTATGCTGCCGCCTCGACTTCGGCGCAAGTGCCCGAACCCCTTCGAGTCCATCCCCGAAAGGCGGTCCGAGTGAACCCGGAAGACACCCCGCGGCTCGTCGACGAGGAGCGCGCGCTGCGCGCGGTCGTCGAGGGGACCGCCTCCGAGACGGGCGAGGGTTTCTACCGCGCGCTCGTGCGCAACCTGGCGCTCGCGCTCGACACGCACGGCGCCTGGGTCACCGAGTTCCACCCCGGCACGAAGAGCATGCGCGTGCTCGCGATCTGGTTCGGCGGGCGCTGGGTCGAGAACTTCGAGTACCCGATCGAGGGCACGCCGTGCGCAGCGGTGATCGACCGCACGGACCTGATCCACATTCCCGACCAGGTATTGACGCTCTACCCGGGACCTCCTCCCCCCGGGTACCCGCAGGCTCCCGAGGCCAGTTACCTCGGAATGCCGCTGCTGGACGCGGAGCGGAAGGTCATCGGGCACCTCGCGGCCGTCGACATCCGGCCCATGCCCGCCGAGAAGCGCCTGTTCGCGCTCTTCGAGATCTTCGCCGCGCGTGCCGCGGCCGAGATGCAGCGGCTGCGACTCGAAGGCGAGGTGCGCGAGCGCGAGGAGAAGCTGCGCCGCCTCGTGGCGAGCGCGATGGACGCGATCGTCGAGCTGGATCGCGACCTGCGAGTGACGCTCGTCAACCCGGCCGCCGCGAAGTGGCTCGGCGAGGACGGCGCGCGCGTGCGCGGGCGCGGCGTCGAAGCGGCGCTCGGCGCCGACGCGCGCGCGCTGCTCGAACGGTTCGCGCGCGAGCTGGAGGGTGGCAGCGGGGACGAGCGCGGCATCTGGATTCCCGGCGGGCTGCCGGTGCGGACGCCGGACGGCTCGTCGTTCCCGGCCGAGGCGACGCTGTCGCGCTCCGGGAGCGGCGAAGGCACCTTCTACACCCTCATCCTGCGCAACGTGGACGACCGGGTCGAGGCCGAGCGCCGCATCGCGTCGCTGCTGGCCGAGGCCGAGTACCTGCGCGAGGAGATCGCCACCGACCACGACTTCCGCGAGATCGTCGGCCGCAGTCCCAGCCTGCGGCTCGCGCTGCAGAGCGTCTCGCAGGTCGCGGGGACCGGCGCGACCGTGCTCGTGCTGGGCGAGACGGGAACCGGCAAGGAGCTGTTCGCGCGCGCGATCCACGAGCGCAGCGCCCGGCGCGAGCGGCCGTTCATCAAGGTCAACTGCGCGGCGATCCCGGCCACGCTCATCGAGAGCGAGTTCTTCGGGCACGAGCGCGGCGCCTTCACCGGGGCCACCGAGCGGCGCGAGGGTCGTTTCGCGCTCGCCGACAAGGGCACGATCTTCCTCGACGAGGTCGGGGAGTTGCCGATCGAGCTGCAGGGGAAGCTGCTCCGCGTGCTGCAGGGGGGCGAGTTCGAGCCGGTGGGTGGTTCGCGCACGCGCCGCGTGGACGTGCGCGTGATCGCCGCGACGAACCGCGACCTCGAGGCGGGCGTGCGGGCCGGCACGTTCCGCGAGGACCTGTACTACCGGCTGAACGTCTTCCCGCTGCGGCTGCCGCCGCTGCGCGAGCGCGGCGACGACGTCGAGCTGATCGCGAGGGACGTGGCCTCGCGCCTCGCCCGCGGCATGGGCCGGCCGCTGCCGCTCTTCTCCGACGCGGACGTCGCGGCCCTGCGGGGCTACGCCTGGCCCGGCAACGTGCGCGAGCTTCGCAACGTGATCGAGCGGGCGCTCATCACCTCCACTTCCGGACGCCTGGGGCTCGAGCGTTTCCTGCCCGCCGCCCCGGCGCCGGCCGCGATCGCCGGGACGGGCACAGGCGCAGGCGAGCCGCGGCCCATCCTCAGCGAGCGGCAGGTGCGCGTGCTCGAACGCGACAACATGCTCGCCGCGCTCGAGCGCACCGGCTGGAAGGTGGGGGGCGACGGCGGCGCCGCGGAACTTCTCGGGATCCGTGCGACCACGTTCAAGTCGCGGATGAAGTCACTCCGCATCGAGCGCGGCACGCCGGCCGGGTGACGGTCGGGCGGTCCCGGTCGCAGCACCTCCGGCGATCAGGCCCCGGGGACGAAGAACAGCAGCACGATCGCGAACGCGAAGCCGAGGCCCGCGAGCACCAGCCCGCGCCGTTGCGGCGGGCTTCCGCCGCGGAACATGAAGAAGGACGACAGCGCCATGAACAGGAGCAGCACGGCGTAGAGGTTCGTGAGCCAGTGGATGGCCGAGCGGCTGGGCGACTTGTGCAGTTCCGTCATGCGGTCGAACGGGAAGATCCAGTGCTTCTCGGTGCGCACCGCATGGCCCGTCGCCGCGTCGTACGAGCCGCCGGGGAAGTACGTCACGCTGCCCTCGGTGCGCAGCACCTTCACCTCGCGCATGCGCAGCGCCGGGCCGAGCGCTGCCGCATCGAGCCCCGGCTGGAGTTGCACGTCCACGGGGACCTGCTTCTGCAGGAAGTTCGTGTCGCGGTAGATCTGGGCGATGCCGCTCAGCGCGAAGACGAGCGTGAGCCCCGCGGTCAGGTAGCCGACATCACGGTGCAGGGCGCGGATGCGGGGCAGCGCGGACGGCCGGGAGCTCGTGGACAAGCGGGGTTCCTCTTCGTTGGGGTGATCGGGGTGCGCGGGCCGCGGCGCTTCACCGCGCGAGCGGCAGCCGGTCGCACTTGGCGGCGAGGATGAAGTCGTTCTGGTGGAGCCCGCGAATCTTGTGCGTCCAGATCTCCACCGTGACGCGCCCCCACGCGACGTGCAGGTCGGGATGGTGCTGCTCGGCCTCGGCCAGCTCGCCGACGCGCACGGCGAAGTCCATCGCCGCGCGGAAATCGGGGAACTCGAAGGTGCGGCGCAGCCGCTTCACGCCGTCGACCTCGACGACGACCCAGCCCGCGACCTGGGGCATGAGCGCGGCGATCTCGGCGTCGGTCAGCGTGGGCACGCCGCCACGACAGGGAACGCAGCTCGATTCGGAAAGACCAGCCATGGCGCACCTCGCGGGTCAGGGTGGGAGGATGGAGGGTGCGCATTGTAGCGCGTGAGGCGTACGCATCGAACTCGAATCCGGGCGCGGATGTCCGTCGCGGGTGACGCCGCTCACCGCAACGTGGATACTGCGGGTCCCGGGCGTGTCCCCCGCGCGCCGCTCGTCCGACTTCGTACGCGCAGGGAGGCTCGCATGCGCAATCGTTCGTGGCACCGCCTCGTCGCGGTGCTGGGGCTCGCACCGCTTCTCGCGGCGTCGGTCGCCCACGCACGCTGGCCCGCGCAGCCGGACCAGTTCATCGAGTTGACCGCGCGCGGGCAGCTTGTCGCCGCGCGGTCCGCCTGTACCGACGGCCTCGGCGGGGCGTACGTGGCCTGGGAGTCGCTGACCCCGATCGGTCAGTTCCTGCAGCACGTCGACGCGAACGGGGACACCCTGTTCGCGGGTGGTCCGCTCGTCCTCGCCGACCAGAGCTGGGGGTCGTTGA
>CAZIXL010000279.1:0-4909 GCA_964542885.1 uncultured bacterium | reverse complement strand
GTGTTCGCCGCCGGCGACGTCGCGGACAAGACCTACCGTCAGGCGGTGACCGCGGCGGGCACGGGCTGCATGGCGGCGATCGAGGCCGAGCGCTGGCTCGAGGCGCACGTCCACGCCGAGGAGCCGGCGGCCGAGAAGCGCTGAGCGGCCCCCCCGACACGCCCCGCCGGAACGCTCCGGCGGGGCGTGTCCGTTTCGGGCCGCATTCGACGCCATCCCCCGCACCACTCCTTCCGGCCTCACTCCCTCCCCGAGGCGGAATTCGGCGTCCCCGACACCATCGAGGAGTCCTTGCCATGCCGTTTCCGATCCGCGCGGCCCACCCGCGCCGCTTCGCCCTTCCGCTCGCCCTCGCGGGCGCGCTCGCCGCTCCGCTCGCCGCGCACGCGGTCACGCTCGTGTGGCAGAACGCCGCCGGCGGCGCCGCGTCCAACGCCGCGAACTGGAATCCCGCGCAGGTGCCGACCGTGGCCGACCTCCTGCGCTTCGACCTCGCGAACACCTACACCGTGACGCTCAACGGCACGGTGGACTCGGTGCAGACGCACCAGATCTTCGGCGGCGACGTCACGCTGTCGCCGTCCGTGCTGCACAACGTCGGCACCGGCTTCCACGTCGCCTCGACCGCGGGACTCGTCGCGACCGCGCGACTCCTGTCGGGCGACATGCGCTTCGGCTGGTCCACGAGCGTCGGCGCGGGCACCGGCGCGACCGGAACGCTGCGACTCTCGGGCGGCACCGTGAACGTCACGCAGAACACGTTCGGCGCCTCGGGCGAGGGGCCGGTCGTGAACATCGCGGGCTCGGGCACGACGAGCGCCGGCACCGGCGAACTCGTCGTGATCAACGGCGCCTCGTTCACGCCCGCCTTCCACGTCAACGTCGGCCGGAACGCGGGAAGCCTCGGCACGCTGCGCGTGCGCGGCGCGGGCGCGACGGGCAGCGGCACCCGGCGCGCGCAGTTCCTCGCCGACAGCGCGACTGCCGACTGCCGGCTCGGGCGCAGCGGCGGGCACGGCATCCTCGAGGTGCAGGACGGCGGGCTCTTCCGCATCGGGCGCAATCTCGTCGTGGCCGAGGGCGCGTCCGACATCGGCGACGTCACGATCACGGGCAAGAACGTCATCGACAGCTCGACCGTGAAGGTGAAAGGCAGCCTCAAGCTCGCCTACGACCCCGCGAGCGGTGCTGCGGGCGGCACGGGAACGATCACGCTCGATTCGCTCGGCGTGCTCGTCGTGGACGACTCGACGATCGTCGGCGATCCGGACGGCAGCTCGGGCACGATCACGATCCAGCCCGACAGCCGCATGCGCACGAAGCACCTCATTCTGCAGCAGCCCGCCGGCTCGACCGTGGACCTGCAGGGTGGGCTGCTGCAGGTGGACGGCGGAACGTTCTCGACGTTCACGAACCGGCTCACGATCCCGGGAGGCGCGACCGACGGCAACGACACGCCGAAGCTCCAGCTCATGAACGGCGCTGCCGCGACGTTCACGGGCGCGACCGCGACGCCGCCCCTCATCGTCGCCTCGACGGGCGGCGCGGTGTTCGACGTGCTCGGCGGCGCGGACGTGGTCGCGAACGGCGGCAACGTGATCGCCGCGCAGAACGCGGGCTCGGTCGCACAGGTGGACGTCTACGGCGCGGGCAGCACGCTCTCGACCAACCGCACGTTCGTGGTCGGTTCGGCCGGGCAGGCGTACGTGGCCGTGGACGCGGGCGGAATCGTCTCGACGAGCGGCGTGAACGTCGGCGAGACCGCGACCGGGAGCGGCACGCTGCTCCTGACGGGCGCGGGCTCGATGCTCAACAGCACCGGCGCGTTCAACGTCGCGGGCTCGACGCTCGCGCAGGGCAACTACGGCACGGTCGTCGTGAACGACGGCGCGACGCTCAACCTGCTCGCCCCCGTCGTCGCGGGCACGATCTGGAAGGGGCCGGGCACGCCGGGCACGATCGGCGTGCTGACGAACGCCACGGTGAACGTGCAGGGCGCGATGACCGTGCGAGGCAACATCGAACTGGACAGCGGCACGTGGAGCGGCGGCTCGCTGCTGCTTCGCGACACCGGGATCATCGTCGGCGGCGGCACCGTGAGCTCGTCCATCCTCGCCGGCACCGACACGACCGTGATGATCCTCGCGGGCGGAGCGCTCGACCTGGGGCGCGACACCGGCAACGGCGACGTGCTGATCCGCGGCCTGCTCGACGTGGGCCCGAACGTCGTGACGATCCACGACCCCGACTCGGCGATCGTCGGCGTCGTCGAGCTGTCGGGCGGAGAGCTGCACCTGCCCGCGGGCGGCGGCGTGCTCGAGTCCGGCAAGCGCCTCGTCGGCGACGGCACGATCTTCGGCCCGTTCACCCCGCGCGGCGACGTGATCACGAGCGGGGCCGGCCTCAAGATCGCCGGCACGATGTACGGCACCGGCGCGAGCACGAGCGGCACGCTGGTCCAGTTCCTCGCCGGGGCGCGCTTCGATGGCGCGGGCGCTATGGACTGCGCGGTCACGGTGGATTCGGGCGCGGTCGTGCACGCGACCGACCAGCTGGTACTCGGCCGACTCTGGAGCCCGAACGACCTCACCCTGCGCGGCCGGATCGAGGGGCCGCGGTCGCGCGTGCTCGCCCTCCAGCAAGCCTCGAACACCTCGTTGTACGGGGAGGTCGTCCTGGACAACACGACCCTCACCGGCGGTTCGGGCTTCGCGTTCAACGTCGAGACTTCGGGTCGCTTGAGCGGCGCCGGCAGCCTGACCCAGAACCTCGTCGTCAAGGGCCGCGTCGCGCCCGGGACGGGCGCTCGCAAGATCTCGACGTCGGCGTCCCTATCGATGTCGAACGGCACGCTCGAAGTCGAGCTCGGCAATCACGCGACTTCGGAGTACGACACGCTCAAGTCCACTCACGCGTTCCTCGGCGGCACGCTCGAGCTGAAACTGCTGCCGAGCTTCAACGGCGTGCCCGGCGACAGCTTCACGGTGATCCAGTGCACCGGCATCGTGAGCGGCACGTTCGCGAACGTGACCGTACAGGGAGAGCCGCTGAACGGCCGCTTCGGCGTGGTCTACAACGGGAACAGCGTGGTCGTCGTCGTGCTGCTGCCGATTCTTGGCGTCGAGGACCACACGCCTGCGCCCTCCACCTTCACCGCGCTGCGCTTCGCGCCGCTCGGCTCGCCGGGCGCCTCCCCCGTGCTCGCGCTCGACCTGCCGGTCGCGGCGAACGTGTCGGTGCGCGTGTACGACGTGACGGGCCGCGAAGTGGCCGTACTCGCCGACGGCGCGCTCGGCGCGGGCGCGCATCGCCTGCCGCTGTCGCGCGACCTGCCGGGCGCGGGCCTCTACTTCGTGCGTGCGCGCGTGGACGACGGCTCGCGCATCGAGGTGCGGAAGGCGAGCGTGGTCCGGTTGCGCTGATTGCCCCGGCGCGCGCCACGCGCGCGATCCCCCGCGGGCCCGGAGCGCCGTCTGGCTCCGGGCCCGTGGCGCGTTCCGGCGGCCCGAAGGCGCGCGACGAGCCGCCCCGTCCGACTCGCCCCCGCCCGAGCGCTCGGGGTAATCTGCCGCGTCCGCCGTTCACGAGGCCTCCACACGCGGGATCATCATGGACGAACCCGAAGTCCTCGAATTCGACGCGCTGTTCGTCGGCGCCGGCCCCGCGGGGCTCGCCGGCGCGATCCACCTCGCCCACCTGGTCGAGAAGCACAACGCGGCGATCGCCGCGGGCGTTCCGGGCAAGGCGCTCGGCGACCTGAACATCGCCGTGCTCGAGAAGGGCGCGACCGTCGGCGCGCACGGCTTTTCGGGCGCGATCCTCGATCCGATCGCGCTCAAGGAGCTGATGCCGGACTACGCGAAGCAGGGCTGCCCGCTCGGCGCCGAAGTCACGGGCGACGACGTGCTGTTCCTCACCGCGGGCGGCCAGTTCCGCCTGCCGGTGACGCCGCCGCCGTTCGTGAACCACGGCAACCACATCGTCTCGCTCGGCAAGCTCGTCACGTGGCTCGCCGAGAAGGCCGAGGAGAAGGGCGTGCTGATCGCGACCGAGATGCCGGCCGCCGCCCCGCTCATCGAGAATGGCCGCGTGACGGGCGTGAAGATCGCCGATCGCGGCATCTCGAAGACGCGCGAGAAGAAGGCGAACTTCCAGCCCGGCGCGCTCTGCCACGCGCCCGTGACCGTGCTGTGCGAGGGCCCGCGCGGCACGCTCGCGAAGGAAGTGGACCGCGTGCTCGGACTCTCGGCGGGCAAGAACCCGCAGGTGTACGCGACCGGCGTGAAGGAGCTGTGGGAGATGCCGGCGGGCCGCGTTCAGAAGGGCCGCGTGATCCACACGATGAACTGGCCGCTTCCGCCCGACACGTTCGGCGGCTCGTTCATCTACGGCCTCGACGACCACCACTGGGCGGTCGGCTTCGTCACCGGCCTCGACAGCCCCGATCCCGCGAACGACCCGCACGGCAACCTGCAACGCTTCAAGACGCATCCGTTCGTGCGCGAACTGCTCGCCGGAGGAAAGCCCGTCGCTTACGGCGCGAAGGCGATTCCCGAAGGCGGCTGGTGGGCGATGCCGAAGCTCTCGGCCGACGGCGTGCTGCTCGCGGGCGACTCGGGCGGGTTCCTGAACGGCGCGCGCTTGAAGGGCATCCACCTCGCGATGAAGTCGGGCATGCTCGCCGCCGAGACGATCTTCGAGTGCCTGATCGCGGGCGACTTCTCGGGCGACCGGCTCGCGGGCTACGAGACGCGCGTCGGCGCATCGTGGGTCGCCGACGAACTCAAGGCCGTGCGCAACTTCCACCAGGGATTCGACGGCGGACTGTTCGCCGGCATGTTCAACGTCGGCGTCGGCATGGTGACGGGCGGGCGCGACCTCATGCTGCGCGACCGCGTGCCGAGCCATC
>CAZIXL010000278.1:0-4970 GCA_964542885.1 uncultured bacterium | reverse complement strand
TGGGCACCTTGAGCAGGCCGTTCACGACCAGCCCCATGCGGCACCCGCACGTCGAGCGCGCGGCCAGGTAGCGCCCGACCTGCGACTGGTCGGTGCCGAAGTACGACAGCTGCAGGAACAGCCCGCCGAGCAGCCCCGCCCACAGGTTGTAGCGCCCGCGCGGGTCGAAGTGCGCGTCCACCGCGTTCAGCCGCCCGAGGTGCCCGGCCACCGACAGCGCGTCCACGGGCCCGACGTCGGCGGGCAGCCGCTGCAGCGCGAGCACGAACACGGCCGCCATGGTCGCGAGGATGATCGTGAACTGGAGCGCGTGCGCGTGCGCGATCGCCTTCGCGCCGCCCAGGGTCGTGACGCCGATCACCAGCGCGCCCAGCAGCAGGCACGTGGCGCGCAGCTCCCAGCCGAGGACGACCGACAGCACGATCGCCGGGGCCAGCAGCGTGATGCCGGCCGCGAGCCCGCGCTGGAGCAGGAAGAGCCCGGCCGCGAGCGTGCGCACGTTGCCGTCGAAGCGCCGCTCGAGGAACTCGTACGCCGTCGCGACGCGCAGCCGCTGGTAGAGCGGCACCGCGGTCACGCACAGCACGACCATGGCCAGCGGCAGGCCGAAGTAGAACTGCACGAACGACAGCCCGCCGGCGTACCCCTGCCCGGGCGTCGCGATGAACGTCACCGCGCTCGCCTGCGTCGCCATGACCGACAGCGCCACGACCGGCCACGGCATGCTGCGGCCGGCCACGAGGAAGCCCGGCAGGTCGCGGGTCGCGCGCGAGCGCCACAGGCCGTAGGCCACGAACGCGAGCAGCGTCGCGGCCAGCACGAGCGCGTCGAGCGGCCTCACCGGAACGCCCCCGTCAGCCAGGCGAGCAGCGCGATCTCGGCCACGAGCCCGACGACGACGGCGGCGTAGAGGACGCCCCAGCGGCCCCCGACCGGGGGCCGCTCGTCGCCGCGGCCGGCCGCCGGCTTCACGGCCGCGCGCTCACCAGGTTCGCGAACAGCCGCCACGCGCCGGGCACGCCGGCGGGGAGCTGGCGGAACATCGCGTAGGCGCAGTAGACGAACACACCCTTGCCGTGCCGCGCGTACAGCAGCCCGCCGTCGCGGTCGGGCTCACCCGGGTCGTGGCAGGCGAGCACGCGCTCGTAGCGCGGGTCCGCGGGGTTGGCGAAGTAGAGCCCCCGCTCCTGCACCCAGCCCGCGAAGTCGGCGGGCCCGATCGCGTTCGGGCGCGTGAGCAGCGGATGCCCGGGCGCGAGCACCGTGACCTCGGCCGTCTCGTCGGTCACCCGGTCGCGCGAGATCGTGAGCGGCCACGGCCCGAGCTGGCGCGGTACGCCCTGCGCCGTGGTGTTGTACTGCACGACCAGCGTGCCGCCCGCCGCCACCCAGTCGAGCAGCCGGCCCTGCACGGCCTCGAGGCGCGGCCGCGTGTTGAACGCGCGCACCCCGGTGACGATCGCGTCGAACCGCGACAGGTCGCCCTCTTCCAGGTCGTCGTCGGTGAGCGGCACCACCTCGTAGCCCAGCTGGCGGAGCGCCGCCGGGATCGCGTCGCCCGAGCCGTCCACGTAGCCGACCCGCGTGCCGAGGTGGCGGATGTCGGCGCGCACGAGGCGCGCGGTGGCCGGCGGGTGCAGCACCTGCAGGGGGATGTGCGGGTGGTCGACCGGCTCGCGGCCGAGCGACCACGTGCGGCCGTCCACGGTGATGCCGGCCGTGAGCGATGACGCCGCGGGACCGGGGCCCGGCGTGACGGCGAAGTGCACGTGCGTCTCCTCGCCCGCCTTCGCGAGCGTCACGTCGGCGGAGGGCGGCGCGCTCGACCAGCCCGGCGGCAGCGCGAGCGCCACGCGGCCCGCGACGCGGTCGCGCTGCGCCTGCACGCGCACGGTGACCGTCCGGGGCGCGGCGTCGGGAAACGCGTAGACGGCCTGGTCGGGCTCGAGCGTCGCCGGCGGCGCGATCTCGAGCGAACGCCAGCGCTCGCCCTCGACCGGGTCGGCCCAGCGGTAGGCCACCGGCACGCTCGCGTCGAAGGTCTCGCCGCCGATCCGCAGCGTGACCGTGGCTGCGAGCGCCGGCGGGTCCTCGGGCCGGCCGATCAGGGCCGCGTCCGCGACGTCGTAGCGTCCCGCGAGCGCGGGCCGGCGCAGCCAGTAGGGCTGGGTCGGCGCCGCCTCGGCCGGGATGCGCACCTCGAGCGTCTCGGCGAACGCGCCGGAGGCGAACACCGGCGGCGCGTCGTCGCGCGCCCCGCCGATCGTCACGCCACGCACGGCCACGTCGAGCCCGCGGCGGTTCTCGATCGCGATCGCGACGCGCACCGGGTCGCCCGGGACGACGGTCGGCTGCAGCGCCACGGCCTCGAGCCACAGCCCCGAGCACGAGCGCAGCAGCGCGTCGAGTTCCGCGCGCTTGGCCGCGAGCACGGCCGGCCGCGGCCCGGCCGGCAGCGCCGCCAGGGCGCGCCGCGCTTCGAACAGCCGCGGCAGCAGCGCCTCGGGGCGCGCGGGGTCGTACGCGCGCAGCGCGCGCGCGAGGAGCGTGTCGAGCCGGACGCCCGCCGGCCCGAACGCGGCCCACGTCAGGTCCACGCCGTCCAGCAGGTCCGTCTTCGCCGGCGCGCCGAGGCGCGGCGCGAGCCAGTTGGGCAGCGCGCCGTGCCGCTCGGCGACACCGAAGCCCTGGCTCTTGTGGTTGCTGCGGCTCTCGGCCGCGATCTCGCCCCACGAGCGGCCGAGCAGCGGCTCGTAGCCGCCCACGTCGACGCCCAGCCACCCGGGCTCGGGCGCCGCGTCGCCGCGCACGAACGCGTTCCAGAAGAGGCGCTTCGCCCGCCACGCGGGGCCGCACTGCGGGAAGCGCGCGGGGTCGGCGGCGGCCGTGAACGCCTCCTCGGCGAGGATCGCCGACGCGGTGTGGTGGCCGTGGCCGCCGCGGCCGTCGGTCGGGAAGCGCGTCACGATCACGTCGGGCTGGAAGCGGCGGATCGCGCGCACGACGTCGGCCAGGATCGAGTCGTGGCCCCAGAACGCGAACGTCTCGTCGGGCCCCTTGGAGAAGCCGAAGTCGACCGCGCGCGTGAACAGCTGCTCGGCGCCGTCGACGCGCCGCGCCGCGAGCAGCTCCTGGGTGCGGATCACGCCGAGCGCCTCGCCCAGCTCCGGCCCGATCAGGTTCTGCCCGCCGTCGCCGCGCGTCATGGCCAGGTACGCCGTGCGCACCTTCCGCCCGCGCGCGAGCCAGGCCAGCATCGCCGTGTTCTCGTCGTCGGGGTGCGCCGCCACGTACAGCACGCTGCCCGTCACCCGCAGCTTCTCGAGCGCGACGCGCGTCGCCCCGGCGTCGAGCGCGTCCGGCGGCCGGGGCCCGGCCTCGGCTGCGGACGCGGCGAGGGCCAGTACGGCGAGCGTGGCGAGGGCCACGAAGTCCCGCAGGCGCTGGAACATGGGGCGGACACTCCTTCGCTGGGGCGCGCCCCGGAGGCACGCGCGGTCGCTTCGGCGGGTGGATGGGGCGGCACCTTAGCACGCGCCCCGAGCCGCCCGGCGCCGGTCCGCCGACGAGCGCCGCCCCCGGCGGTCCGGGCGCGAAAGCACCCAAAACCCGGCGCCGCGCGCGACTGCGGCACCCGGTCGGGGGAATTCGCGCTCAAGCGCCGCCCCCGGCCGTGCCGATAGCAGACGGGTAAGCCATTCGCCCGGCACGGGAACGCCGTTGCTTCACATCGGCACCCGCCGCGCCGACGGTGAAGGTCGCGGCCAGGAGGAGACGACCATGTCCGAAGGGAATCTGCTGAAACTGCGCCTGTCGCTCATGGGGCGGCCCGTGCGCAACTACACGTTCGACAAGCCCGTGATCAGCGTGGGCCGCGATCCGGGGTCCGACGTGTTCGTGGACAACCCCGGCGTCTCGCGCGACCACTTCCGGCTCGAGAAGACGGCGGGGGGCGACTACCAGCTGGTGGACCTGGGCAGCGCCAACGGCACGTTCGTGAACGACCAGATGGTGCACACCGCGGTCGTCAAGAACAACGACGTCGTCCGCTTCGGCAAGTACACGCTGTGGGTGGGCTACGACACCGACCGCCGCGCCACCGGCAACGAGCAGCGCAAGTCGTCGGCGGCGACGGAGCAGCACACGATGGTGCTGTCGCGCACCGACCTGGGCCACCTGCTCGAGAAGTCGAAGGAGCGCGAGGAGCACCCGGTCACGCCGCCCGCGAGCCTGGCACCCGCGGCCGCCGGAGCGGCGGCACCCGCGGCTTCGGTCCCGGCCCCGGCCCCGATCGCGGCCATCGTGATCTCGTTCCTGCTCGGCGCGGTGCTGGGCGCCGGAACGGTCTGGCTGTTGCTGTCGCGCTGACGCACCCCTTCCCCAACGACCCCGGCGGCAGGCGATCATGGATCTGATCCGGCGATTCCAGGCGGGACACCTCGCGAAGCGGCTCCAGGATCCGCGCAGCGCCCCCGAGGGCGTTGCCGAGACCCAGGAGAAGCTGCTCACGCTGGGGACCTCCGCCGTGCGCGGCCTGCTGGACGCGATCGCCCGGGGCAAGGCGTCGGAGGCGTCGATCGAGGTGCTCGAGCGCCTCGCCACCAACGACACGCTGGCCGCGTTCGTCGAGGCGCTGCAGTCGCCCGTTCCCGCCGTCGTCGAGGCGGCCACGAGCGCGCTGTCGCGTTCGGCGCTCTACGACCCCGCGCTGCTCCTGCCGCTCTTCTCGGAACCGGCCGTCTCCAAGGCGCGGCTCGAGTCGATCCTGTCGGCGCAGATGCAGCGCCTGCAGCCCGTGACGCTCGTGCGCGTGCTGCCCGACCTGAGCAAGGACGCGCGCGGCAGCGTGTTCCGCCTGCTCGAGCGCCGCGCCGACCCGACGATCTCGGGCGACGTGGTCGGCCTCGCGCGCCACGCGGAATGGTGGCTGCGGCTGCAATGTGGGGTGGAGGAAAAGTCTGTATTTTGGG